>NZ_JBIEKH010000070.1:0-920 GCF_043496985.1 Halomonas sp. B23F22_20 | reverse complement strand
CCTGGATGACCAGGTGAAGCGCTGGGTCAGCGCATCGCTCTAGCATTCCTACTCATCCACCCCATGGCCGCTCCATCCGGAGCGGCCTTTTTCTTTGCTGGAAGTATCTTGAACTACACGCTCATTGCGCGTAATTTGAATACGCTCAATGAGCGTATTGCTTGCGCTACAAAGGAGGCAGGCCTGCATGACGCATCAACATGAAATTCGGCATTTCCACTTGTTCTGTGGCCTCGGCGGCGGTGCTGACGGGTTCAATCGTGGCCACGCCCGGGTGGGGACGATGGAGGCTCGGTTTCGCTGTCTAGGCGGTGTCGACTCAGATCCGGCTGCGATCGCGGATTTTGGCCGCCAGGCGGGCGCGCCGGGCACCGTGATCGACCTGTTCGATCGTGAGCAATACATGGCTTTCCATGGTGCTGAGCCACCCGTGGGGTGGCGTGAAGCCACGCCGGCGGACATTCAGTCCGCCGCCGGAGGCGAACGGCCTCATATCGTGTTCCTGAGCGCCCCTTGCAAGGGGTTTTCCGGGCTTCTCAGCCAGAGCCGCAGCACGACCCCCCGGTATCAGGCGCTGAATGGCCTCACGCTGCGCGGTATCTGGCTGACGATGGAGGCTTGGGCTGATGATCCGCCTGAGTTGTTGATATTCGAGAACGTGCCCAGGATCGCGAACCGGGGTCGTCAGTTGCTCGATCGCATTACCGCTCTCCTGGAGCGGTATGGCTACCACGTTGCGGAAACCACGCACGACTGTGGTGAGCTCGGGAACCTCGCGGAATCCCGGAAGCGCTTCTTGCTGGTTGCCCGGCATGCCGAGAAAGTCCCCCCGTTCTTGTATGAGCCTGTGAAGCGGCCGCTGCGTGCAGTGGGGCAGGTGCTGGGGGATATGCCCCTGCCGGGGGACGAGATGGCTGGCC
>NZ_JBIEKH010000069.1:0-934 GCF_043496985.1 Halomonas sp. B23F22_20 | reverse complement strand
TGGTTCCATAAAAACATCATAAATATCTTCAACCGGCTCGGAGGACTCCCATGAGCACCGACAACACCGCAGATACCCGCCAGGTCGTGCAGGGCAAGCAGACGATGACGCCCTCGGAGGCCTTCGTGGAGACCCTGGTGGCCAACGGCGTCACCGACATGTTCGGCATCATGGGCTCGGCCTTCATGGACGCCATGGACATCTTCGCCCCGGCCGGCATCCGCCTGATCCCGGTGGTCCACGAGCAGGGCGCGGCGCACATGGCTGACGGCTATGCCCGGGTCTCGGGACGCCACGGCACGGTGATTGGCCAGAACGGCCCGGGCATCTCCAACTGCGTGACCGGCATCGCCGCGGCCTACTGGGCGCACAGCCCGGTGGTCATCGTCACCCCCGAGGCGGGCACCACCGGTATCGGCCTGGGCGGCTTCCAGGAGTGCCACCAGCTGCCGATGTTCCAGGAGTTCACCAAGTACCAGGGCCACGTGACCCACCCGGCGCGGATGGCCGAGTACACCGGTCGCTGCTTCGACCGGGCGATGTCGGAGATGGGCCCGACCCAGCTGAACATTCCGCGAGACTATTTTTACGGCGAGATCGAGGCCGAGATTCCCCAGCCGTCACGGCTGGACCGAGGCCCGGGCGGCACCCGGACCCTCGACGAGGCGGCGGAACTGCTGGCCACGGCCGAGTTCCCGGTGATCGTCTCCGGCGGCGGGGTGGTGATGGCCGACGGCGTGGACGCCTGCCAGGCGCTGGCCGAGCGGCTGGGGGCCCCGGTGGTCAACAGCTACCAGCACAACGACTCCTTCCCGGCCAGCCATCCGCTGTGGTGTGGGCCGCTGGGCTATCAGGGCTCCAAGGCCGGCATGAAGCTGATCGCCCAAGCCGACGTGGTGGTGGCGCTGGGCACCCGGCTGGGGCCGTTCGGCAC
>NZ_JBIEKH010000068.1:0-944 GCF_043496985.1 Halomonas sp. B23F22_20 | reverse complement strand
CGCGGCTGCAGCGATCCAGCGTTTCATTCATCACCCCCTGGGAATGACTTGAGGGAGTGACTCCATCGGCGCAGACAGCTGGCCGCCGTGATTGAGGGTGATCTCGCCACGTTGCACACGGTCAGCCGGCATCTCGAGGCTTCGTGCCCAATCCTGGATTCGCCGGTTATCCCCATCGCTGTCCACGACCCAGATGTCCATCAGCGCCCCCCGATCCATCAACCGCTGCACCGTGCTATCGCACTGGTTGCAGTCATCAATAGCCACCACCACGTTGAGCCGCGAGGTTGTGGCCGACGCTTGCCCGGCCTGCCCAAATACCGATTGACCGCCCCCCTGGAACACTGACTCGGCGGTCTGCGAGGTTTCGACGGTGAAAGGATCGACACGGTTTGCATCGGGATATAGACGGTCCCACGCTGCGTCATAAGCACGCTGAAATTCCAGCTCTCGCTGGACTCGCGCTCGTTCCTGCTGGACCAGTAGCTCGGCATAGCGTCGGCGCTCAGCATCGGAGCGAGCTTCGACCCCGAGAGCGGTCAGCGGATCCAGTCCTGGTGACCAGATACCTCGCTTGCTCTCCATCAGCCGCTCGTAACGCTGCCACTCCCGATCCGAAAGCCCCCATTTCTCGGCCTCGGAACGGCCGGTTTGATCCCGCTGATTCTCGATGATCTCGGATGCCCGCTCGCTGGACCGCTGGACTTCCGAGCTTTGCGCCCACAGCGGGCTGAACATCGTCATCCCAGTCACCAGGGCGGCTGCACTCGCCACGAGCCGCTTGCGCTTCATACCGGACATTCTCACCTCCTACAGGGCCACGGAGACTTGACGACCCGCCACAGTGAACACGGCTTCACGCCCATTGATGGACGAGAGCAACCAGTTGTCGTACCGATCGCCTTCCTGGATCAGCCGAATGTCGTTTAGGGAACTGGCGGCAC
>NZ_JBIEKH010000067.1:0-949 GCF_043496985.1 Halomonas sp. B23F22_20 | reverse complement strand
TAATACTCTTCGATATAATATTCCGCCTCGGCCTGCAGGTCGGTGCGACTCTGCTTCTCCAAACGACGGAGCCACTCTTCCTTCAACTGGGCAAAGAAGCTCTCGGAGCAGGCATTATCCCAACAATTGCCGCGACGGGACATGCTCAACGTGATGTCTCGCTTCGTCAGCCACCGCATCACGTCCTCGCTGCGATACTGCGCTCCTTGATCGGAGTGGAACAGCATGCCCTTGCGGGTGGGCTGACGTGCCTTCCACGCCTCGCTCAGCGCCCGCTTGACCAGGCGGCTGTCGTTGACGGCTCCCCCGGCCCAGCCCACGATGCGTCGGGAATACAGGTCCATGACGATGGCCAGGTACCACCAGCCCTCCTGGCAACGCATCTGAGTGATGTCCGAGACCCAGACCCGGTTGGGCGCGGTCACGTGGAACTCACGGTTCAGCAGGTTGGGTAGCGCCGGCAGCCCGGACTTGGGGCGCCGATAGCCGGGCCTCAAGGCCCGCACCGAGCGATAGCCAGCGCGCTGCAGCAGGCGCTGCACGCGATTCTGGCTGCAGGCAAAGCCCGCATGCACGGCCGCCTGCCAGAGCTTGCGATAGCCGGGGACACCCGTCTGCCGACCCGCTTCGGCCAGCAGGAAGCGCACCAGGCGCTCGTTCTCCGTTGCCTGCGGCGACGGTCGGCGACCGAGCCAGCGATAGAAGCCCGCCTTGGACACGTCGAGCACTCCGCACATCAAGGCGACCGTCCAGCGGCGGGAGCGGTAGCACTTGATGAAGGCGAACTTCACTTCGGGTCTTTGGCGAAGTACTCGTTGGCCTTTTTTAGCACTTCCACTTCCAGCTCGGCCCGCTCGAGACGCTTTTTGAGCTGTCGGTTTTCGCGCTCCAGCTCACGCTGGCTCTTGTGGGGACCCGTATTGGGCACTCTCTTGGGCTGTTGGTCGTC
>NZ_JBIEKH010000066.1:0-952 GCF_043496985.1 Halomonas sp. B23F22_20 | reverse complement strand
CGACGCCCTTCCGATCTAGCGAGTTGTCACCTGCCAAGTAGGCAGCTGAGAAGAGCAGTATCCGCCGCGCCCAGATCGCCTTGGTGTCACCTGCCGAGTAGGCAGCTGAGAAGAAGACTCGGGCCATTTTCGCTCCATTGCCCATGTCACCTGCCGAGTAGGCAGCTGGACATCGAGCCGACCAGGAAACGATTCGATGGACATCCTCGTCGGCATTGTAGATACGCCCTTGCCGCGGCACATTTATGTATCTACACTGTAGATACAAACGGGCATGAGGTGATCCATGGAACTCAAGATCCAAAAGTGGGGCAATAGCGCAGCAGTTCGGCTGCCTGTTGACCTGCTCCGAAAGTACGGACTGCACGATGGCGACTTGCTGGAGGTCGAGGAAGAGCCCAGCAAGCTGATCCTCAAGCCTGTCCCGGCAAAACCGAAATACACGCTTGAGCAGCTCCTGAGCCAGTGCGATCCCGACGCCCCCGAGCCTGAAGACCTGAAAGCCTGGCGCGACCTGGAGCCAGTAGGGCGCGAGGAATGAAGCGAACCAGGTTCAAGCGAGGTGACATCGTGCGCGTATGCCTCAACCCCACAGAGGGACACGAGCAGCAAGGGGACTTCCGACCAGCGTTGGTGCTGACGCCGGCGGCGTTCAATCAGTTCGGCACCGCGGTGATCGCACCCATCACACAAGGTAGTAGCTTTGCCAGGCACGCGGGCTTCGCGGTGACACTGACGGGAAACGGCACGCAGACACAGGGGGTGGTGTTGGTCAACCAGATCAGGACCGTGGACCTTGATGCTCGAGGAGCTCGGCAAGTCGAGTCAGCCCCTAGCCATATAGTGGATGACGCCCTTGCACGGGTGCAAACACTCTTCGAATAAGGAGGCAAGTCTTGTCCTATAGATTGATAACGAAAGGCTTTTGAACACCCATTTTCTGGCGATGACC
>NZ_JBIEKH010000065.1:0-904 GCF_043496985.1 Halomonas sp. B23F22_20 | reverse complement strand
CCCATACCGCCACAGGTAGGCTCCTTGCGGGCTCCTGGTTAGGCAACACCCAAGAACGATCACGCTCTATCACCCGAATCTTTCGTTGAGTGATTTCTCCCATCCCCTGAGCAGCATGCTTTCCGAGTCCCATCACTAGCTCCAGCAGGAGCATGACGGCATCTGGGTCTCCAACGCCGTAACAAACCGCCTTCGGCGCTAAAGCCGTGGTGTAGTTGGTCAGCTTGTTGGCATAGTCACCCCGCTTCTTGTCGATGTCGGGGTAGGGCTTCTTCAATGGTTTTCCAGTTTTTGAGACTCGAGGAGCGATCTTCGCTGCGTCTAGGTCATCATCCGTTTTTAGGCTCCGCACCATCACTCGCTGCTGAAAGTGGATATCTGGATCGATGGCTTTACCGTCAGCTCGGCCTGGCACGCCACTACCTAGGAAAATCGCGCTTGCCCGAAAGATTCCGCTATCGGGATCCATCGCCAAGGGAATATGAGGCGTCAGTTTCTCACCACGTTCCCCCGTCATGGCCTCCGCAGCGAAAGACAGAAGGCCATCCAACGTGGTGCGGAAAGGCACTATGACGGGGGAGCCTAGTGTCAACGTCAGTTCAAAAGAGACATGCTGTGGCATATCACCAAATCTCCGGTTGGTAGAGCTGTCCGTCGGCAAAAATCTGGGCCTCTTCAAACGCCTGCCGGAAACGCTCGGGAATGCTGGTGGCCAAGGTGGTCTCTTGTGTGAGGCGATTGTATTGGGCTCCCACTTCAAGAATGGGATCGAGTGAGCCACTCCAGCTTCCAGGATGGGGGAAACGCGGGTCCCCGATCCAGACCACCGTTTCATCCGTCTTGCGCCGAATGCCTCGCCCCATCCCTTGCGCCAATATCTGGCGCACTAGCTCAAGATCCTGCT
>NZ_JBIEKH010000006.1:0-232064 GCF_043496985.1 Halomonas sp. B23F22_20 | reverse complement strand
TGGTGAGTCAACAGTCGCTGGCCCGTGAGGAACAGGCGTTGAACGCGCGTATCGACGCCTGGCTGGAAGGCCTCGACGAGACCGACCATGAGGAAGCGCATCGGGATGGGCCTGATGATGGCCAGCGTCGCCGATCACTCGAACGGCTCAAGGCCCTGCGTGATCAGACCCGGGACAGCCGCGAGCGCATGGAACGGCTTGGGATCCAGCATCACGTCACCGGTGAGCCCGAGGCCCGGCTCATGCGCTCGCCGCAGGGAAGCCGCACGGCGTATAACCTGCAGACGGCGGTGGATACCAACACCCATCTGATTGTGCATCACGAGACGGTGCAGGACGGCGACGACAGTCGCCAGTTGCAGCCCATGGCGGAAGCGACCCAGACGGCTCTGGAAAGGGAGGAATTATCGATACTGGCCGATGCCGGCTATTCCAACGGTGAACAGCAACAGCGCTGCGAAGAACGCCACCTGGCCTGCCATATCCCGCCCCGGCGAGCCGTCAACAATCAGGGAGGCGGCCAGCTTTATCAGACCGATGCTTTCCACTACGAACCGGCCCGGGAGGCCTACCGCTGTCCGGCCGGTCACTGGCTGCCACTGAAGCAACGCAACAGGTCCCAGAAAGCCCTTTACTATGCCAACCCCACGGCGTGTGCCGGCTGTACGCTCAAGTCGCGCTGTACGGTGGGGCGTTGGCGAACCATCACCCGCCATCAGTATGAAGGCGCCTTTGAGACGTCGCGACAACGCCTGACAGAGGACCCCAAGGCGATGTCACGTCGCCGCGCCACCGTCGAGCATCCCTTCGGCACGCTCAAAGACACGCTGATGGGGAATGCCGGTCGTCTGCTGGTGCGTGGGCTCGACAAAGCCCGAGGAGAGATCAGTCTGGCGGTACTGGCGTACAACCTGACGCGGCTGATGCGGCATATTGGGGCCGAGGCGCTGATGACCCGGCTGAGGCAAGCCCCGGTCTGAGGCCGGGGCCTCTATCGATGTGACATCGACCAGGCTGCAACGACATCGCCCCGCCAAAGCGGGGCGATTCGAGCGACCTCTGACAAGCCGTTTTGACACGGCCTGCATGGGGCGCCTTCTTTCATCGCTTGATACGTCATGGCCGGCGGCAAATCTTCGCGAGGCGCTATGAACCCTTCCCTAGGCGCTTCATCCACCGTCCCTGGCGAATAACCCTCGCTCATATTCGCCGCCGCCCCATCAGGCGTCATGCTATTCCGCGTCGTGCATCTGCTTCTGCAGGTAGTTCTCGATGCCGACCTTATCGATCAGCGACAGCTCGGTCTCGAGCTTGTCGATGTGCTCTTCCTCGTCGGCGAGGATGTCGCGGAACAGGTCGCGGGTGACGTAGTCCTGCACCGACTCACAGTAGGCAATCGCCTCGACATAGTCGTCTCGGCCCTGCAGCTCGAGCTTGAGATCGCACTCGAGCATCTCCTTGGTGTCCTCGCCGATCAGCAGCTTGCCGTAGTCCTGCAGGTTGGGCACGCCCTCGAGAAACAGGATCCGCTCGATCAGCTTGTCGGCGTGCTTCATCTCGTCGATGGACTCTTCGTACTCGAACTTGCCCAATGCCGCCAGACCCCAATCCTGGTACATCTTGGCGTGCAGGTAGTACTGGTTGATGGCCACCAGCTCGTTACCGAGGGCGGTATTGAGATACTCGATGACCTTCTTGTCGCCTTTCATGACACTACCTCGTTGCTGTCGTCAGGGTCGTTGATCAGCTTGGCACGCACGGGAGCATGCCGCCATATATAACGACAGTCTAGGCAATATCAACAAAAACTCAAGAAAATCAAATGCTTGAGAACGCCAAAAGAAACGATAGCGATTGCCATCACACGGCGTAGGCGAGTCCCTGCTGGGCCATGCTCAGCTCTTCCTGGATGGCCTCGCGGGTGATGCCCTTGCCCATGCAAGCGCACTTGCCGCACTGGGTGCCGCAGCCCGTCTCGCGCTGGACCTCGCGCCAGCTGCGCGCACCCTCTTGCACGCTACGACGGATCGCCTTGTCGCTCACACCCTTGCACAGACACACGTACATGACATCACCTCACATCGATCATGATGTCGAATGTAAATGATTCGCATGGGCTATCGCAAGCATAGCGTGTCACTACCCTGGTCGCAGGACGCCAACGGCGACGTCAGCGTCGCCTGGGCAACACCACTAGCCGAGTGCCGGAGGCGATGTCCGACCAGCTGCGTCTCTCGCCGTCGAACAGCACCCACAGGTGGCCGAGACCGAGCGGCAGGAATGCCAACGCTCCGACCACGCAGCGCACCAGGCTCTGGCGCCAGCCGATGGCGTGGCCGTCAGCCGTCTGCACGCGCAGCCGCCAGGCCTGCATGCCCAGCGTCATCCCGCCGCAGGTCCAGAAATAGGTGAAAAAGCCCAGCGCTGAAAACGCCATCAGCGCACGCAGCGACCAAACCTGGGCGACGCCAAGGCCCACTCGCTCGGGGGGCAAGCCGAGCGCCAGACGGCTCACCGCCACATGGGCCCCGGCGACGAGGATCCACAGCGCCAGCACCAGCAGGCCGTCGTAGAGCATGGCACCGAGGCGCCGGCCGAGGCCGGCGGGCCAGACATCGTCGAGGCGGTCGAAGCGTCGCGGCATGGAGAACTCCGGATCAGCCGGTTCGGCGCAGCAGGTAGAGCCCGAGGCCGGCGCAAAGCAGCGTCGGCACCAGTACCGCCCAGGCCGGTGAAAAGCCGAACAGCGTGGAGGCCGGCCCCAGCAGGTCCTGGAGATACTTGAACACCAGCCCGGTGACCACGCCGTAGAAGACGCGCGTGCCGGCGGCCACGCTGCGCAGCGGCCCGAACACGAAGGACGCCGCCACCAGCACCAGCGAGGCCATGGTCAGCGGCATCAGCACCTTCTGCCAGAAATAGATCAGCGGCTGGGTGGCATCCTGGCCCTGGGACTGCAGGTGACGAGCGTAGGCCCACAGTTCGCTGGGCGCCTGGGTCTCCACGTCCCGCAGCAGCCGATCGAGACTCTGCGGGGTCAGCTCGGTCTCCCAGGGGCGCGTGGCCTGGTAGCTGGCCAGGGTACGGTCGTCCATGACGTGTGTCTCGGAGACGTCTTCCAGCACCCAGGCGCCATCGCGCCACACCGCGCGACGGGCGTTGAGGGTCGAGCGCAGCTCGCGTCCCTCGAAACGGTAGCGGGTCAGGTCCAGCACCACCTGGTCGGCGCGGATCGCCCCGAAGCGATAGAAGTCGTCGCCCTCGCGCTGCCAGCCGCCGCTCTCGCTCAGCACCGCGCCTTCGCCCTGCATCTGCTCGAGCCGCCAGGCGCTGGCGAACTGCTCGGTCCTGGGGCTGACGAACTCGGCGACGAACAGCACCACGGCGATCACCAGGATGATCGGCTTCATCACGCCCCACAGGATGCGGGTCAGCGAGCGGCCGGCGGCACGCATGACGGTCAGCTCGTTGCTCGAGGCCATACTGCCGAGCCCGATCAGCGCGCCGATCAGCACCCCCACCGGCGCATACTGATAGAAGCGCCAGGGCAGCCGGAACACCAGGTAGAAGAGCACCTGCAGGGCGCCGTAGTCGCCCTCCACGTCGCCCAGGTCGTTGATGTAGGTGATCACAAGATCGAGGCCCAGCAATATCACCTGGACCACCAGGATGGCGCCGAGAATCTGGCGGGCGATGTAACGGTCGAGGCGATCGGCGATCATCCGCTCATCCCCTTGCGCTGGGCCTGCAGCGTCATCACCAGACCGATGGCCAGGAAGGCCGCATGGATCGGCCACATGCCGAGGGTGGCCGGCCAACTGCCCCGGGCGATGGCGTCCAGCGCCGCCAGCAACAGACTGAGGTAGGCCACATAGAGGAAGATCGCCGGCAGCAGCTTGGCGAAACGGCCCTGGCGCGGATTGACCCGCGACAGCGGCATCGCCAGCAGGGTCAGGATGAACACCATCAGCGGCAGCCCCAGGCGCCACTGCAGCTGGGCCGCGCCGGAAGTACTGTTATCGGCCAGCAATGCCGCCGTCGCGACGAACTCGGGCTCGTCCAGGTCGAGGCTCTGCTCGTCCCGCGACAGTCGCACGGCGTAGCTGCCGAACTCGAGGCGCTCGGCCTGGGCACGTCCCGGGGCGACGCTGTAGCGCTCCCCGTCGGAGAGCACCAGGAATCGGCTGCCGGTCTCGGGGTCGACGGTCTGGTAGCCGGCCTCGGCCCGGGTCACCACGGTGGAGGGGGTGCCGTCAGAGCGGCGCTGTCGTTCGCTGATGAAGACCTCCTGCATGCGGCTGTCGTCTTCGGTCAGCGCTTCGGTATAGGCGGTGCGCCCACCGCCGAAGTCCTGGAAGCGGCCCGGCGTCAGGGCGGAGAAGTCCAGCTGGCTGCGCTGCTTCTCGAGCATCACCTCGTTGTGCAACGCACCGGCAGGAGTCAGCCACAGGCTGCATAGCCCCACCAGCACCGCCACCACCGTGGCGGGTACCAGGCTCACCTGCAGCAGTTTGTTGGGGCTGGTGCCGCAGGCCACCAGCACGGTGATCTCGCTGTTGAGATACAGCTGGCCGTAGGCCAGCAGGATGCCCAGGAAGAAGGCCAACGGCAGGATCAGTTCGAGGAAACCCGGCAGGTGGAACAGCATCAGGGTGCCGAGAATATCGAGGGGTATCTCGCCCTCCGCCGCAGTGGCGAAATAGCGGATGAAGCGGCTGCCCATGATCACCAGCAACAGCACCCCGGCCACGGCGGCCATGGTCTGCAGGATCTCGCGGGTCAGGTAGCGGAATATGATCAACGTTGTCTCCCGGTCCGCGGCCCTCCGGCCCGGCCATCTTCCGTGCGGTGATGCCTCGTCCCGATTGCCTGTCGGAACGCCCGAGGATCGCGAGGTTACCCCACGGCCCGACGGCGCTGCAGATCGGTGTGAAGTCCGGCGGGCTCCTGGGGTACACTGGGACGACTCGGCAACGTGCCGGCATTATCCAGAATCCCCCACCGCTTGTCTTGTGGAGACACCATGGAATTCCCAGTTCAGACGGCCAACCCCGCCAAGGCCGAGACGGCCTGCCTCGTGGTCCCGGTGTTCAAGGATGGCGACCTGCTGCCCGCCGCCGCCAAGCTAGACGATGCCAGCGAGCGGCTGATCGGCCAGCTGATCGATCGCGAAGACTTCGACGCCAAGCTGGGCAACGTGCAGATGATCCCCTTCGCTCCGGGACTGAACGCCGATCGCCTGCTGCTGGTCGGCCTGGGGAACCGTGACAAGTGCCAGGAAGGCGCCTTCCGCAAGGCCGTCGACGCCGCCTTCACGGCATTGGCAACGCTGCCGGCCGACGATGCCGCCGTGGCCTTCACCGACGTGCCGGTCCCCGACCGCGACTGCGACTGGAAGGCCCGCATGGTCGCCGAGGCCGCCCATCGTGCCGTCTATCGCTTCACCGAATTCAAGTCCGAGCCCGGCCCCCTGCCCCGCCTCGAGCGCGTGACCCTGCTGGTCAGCGAGGGCGGCAACGCCGAGGCCGCCCGCGAGGGCGCTCGGGTCGGCGACGGTATCGGCCAGGGCATCAACACCGCCCGCACCCTGGGCAACCTGCCCGGCAACGTCTGCACGCCGCGCTACCTGGCGAGCCGCGCCGAGCAGCTGGCCGCCGAGTCCGACGGCACGCTGAGCGCAGAGATCCTCGACGAGGAAGCCCTCGAGGCGCTGGGCGCCCACTCGCTACTCTCCGTTGGCCACGGCAGCGACGAGCCCTCGCGGCTGATCGTGATGAAGTACCAGGGCGCCGAGGATCCCGACGAGGCACCCCACGTGCTGGTCGGCAAGGGCATCACCTTCGACTCCGGCGGCATCTCGCTGAAGCCCGGTGCGGGCATGGACGAGATGAAGTTCGACATGTGCGGCGCCGCCAGCGTGTTCGGCGCCGTCACCTCGGTGCTGGCCATCCGCCCGAAGATCAATCTGGTGGCGATCGTCGCCAGCGCCGAGAACATGCCCAGCGGCCGTGCCACCAAGCCCGGCGACATCATCAAGACCCTCAAGGGACTGTCGGTGGAAGTGCTCAACACCGACGCCGAGGGCCGCCTGGTGCTGTGCGATGCCCTGACCTACGCCGAGCGCTTCGAACCGGCCAGCGTGGTCGACATCGCCACCCTCACCGGCGCCGCCATCATCGCACTGGGCCATCACGCCACCGGCCTGATGGCCAATGACGACGACCTGGCGCTGGACCTGCTCGATGCCGGCGAAACCGCCTGGGATCGCGCCTGGCACCTGCCACTGTGGGACGAGTATCAGGAACAGCTGGACTCCAACTTCGCCGACCTGGCCAACATCGGCGGTCGCCCGGCGGGCACCATCACCGCCGGCTGCTTCCTCTCGCGCTTCACCGACAAGTTCCCGTGGGCGCACTTGGATATCGCCGGCACCGCCTGGAACTCCGGTCAGCAGAAGGGCGCCACCGGCCGGCCGGTCAGCCTGCTCACGCAGTACCTGCTGGATCGCGAGACCGACGGCCGGCTCGAAACGGACGACGAGGCCTGAGGGATATCACGTCCGGGGGTTGCCTTCCGGGCGTGACGACTCTTTCATAAGAGGCGTCGATTGCAACGCACCGGGCCGAGCGGCCCGGTGATCCTGTTTAGCGTACCGGGGTGCGGGAAGCGCCCCGATGAAGCGGAGATCAAGCCGTGTCCACCGAACGTTTTACCGTGCTGCCCGCCGCCCAACCCCTGGCGGCCCCGATCCGTGAGGACATCCTGCGCGACCCCGGGTTCGGCCGCTATTTCACCGATCACATGGCTCACGTGCGCTGGACCGTCGACGCCGGCTGGCACGGCCACGAGGTACGCCCCTACGGCCCGCTGACCTTGGATCCGGCCGCCGCGGTGCTGCACTACGGCCAGGAGATCTTCGAAGGGGTGAAGGCCTACCGGCACGCCGACGGCTCGGTGTGGACCTTCCGCCCGGAGAAGAACGCCGAGCGCTTCCGTCGCAGTGCCCGCCGTCTGGCCCTGCCGGAGCTCTCCGACGATGACTTCATCGACTCGCTCAAGGCGCTGCTGGCCCAGGACCACGCTTGGGTGCCGACCCCGGCCAGCGAGGCCGACGAGTCGAGCCTCTACCTGCGCCCGTTCATGATCGCCAGCGAGACCTTCCTCGGCGTGCGCCCGTCCCACGAGGTCGACTACTACGTCATCGCCTCCCCGGCCGCGGCCTACTTCCAGGGCGGCATCAAGCCGGTGTCGATCTGGCTGTCCTCTCACTACAAGCGCGCCGCGCCAGGCGGCACCGGCTTCGCCAAGTGCGGCGGCAACTACGCCGCCTCCCTGGCGGCCCAGAAGGAAGCCGCCGAGCACGAGTGCAGCCAGGTGGCCTTCCTCGACGCGGCCGAGAACAAGTGGATCGAGGAACTGGGCGGCATGAACCTGTTCTTCGTCTATCGCGACGGCCGCATCGTCACTCCGCGCCTGACCGACACCATCCTCGAGGGCGTGACCCGCGACTCGGTGCTGACCCTGGCACGAGACGAGGGCCTGACCCCGGAGGAGCGTCCGATCAGCATCGACGAGTGGCGCGAGGGTGCGGCCAGCGGCGAGATCATCGAGGTCTTCGCCTGCGGCACCGCCGCGGTGATCACCCCGGTGGGCGAGCTGGTGACCGAGGACGATACCATCCGCCTCGCCGCCGAGGGCGACAACGAGATCGCCAAGCGCCTGCGCACCCGGCTGCTCGACCTGCAGTACGGCCGCAGCGAGGACAAGTACGGCTGGCTGACGCGCCTGGTCTAAGCTTCTCCCTGCCCCCGACGAAACGGGCTTTCCCGGGGGCAAGGCTCCGCGAGGCGCGATGAATCCATCCATGGACGCTACATCCGCCATCCCTGGCGGATAACCCTCGCTTCGCCTTGCCCCCGGTGCCCGCATCGCCGTCCAGGCAGCTCCTTACCTCCCAAGACTCCGAGATAAAACGCCGACGAGCGAAGGCCAGACAAGGCAAAAATCGGCGAGAGAGCGGAGTTTACGGGTTGTTAAATGAGCAGCTTGAGCCGATTTTTAACGCCGTATGGCCGAGCGCAGTCCGTTTTAAACGGAGTCTCATGACCCGCATCGATTTCTATATCCTCCCCGAGACCACCCTGGAAGCGCGGCTGGCATTCGCCTGCCGGCTAGCCGAGACCATCGCCCGCAAGGGCTATCGGCTGCACCTGCACGCCGAGGACGAGGCCATGGCCCGGGAACTGGACGACAAGCTCTGGACCTTCCGGCCCGACGCCTACCTGCCCCATGCCCTCTTGGGCAGCGAGCAGGCCAACGGCGTGCCGGTGACCATCGGCTGGCAGGAGCCGCCGCCCGGCGACGCCGGCGTTCAGGCGATGCTCAACCTGCACCCGGAGATTCCCGAGTGGTTCTCACGCTTCGAGCGGGTCGCCGAGATCATCAACCAGCACCAGGCGGTGCTGACCGCCAAGCGGCGCTGCTGGCAGACCTACAAGAAGCGCGGCTATCCGGTCACGCCACACCATCTGCGCGCCGGGGGCTGAGGGCCCACGGCATAACGGCAAGGGGCGCCCTCTCCCCCGCCCATGACGCCACCCGGCCCCTCGGGCTATAATCGAGCCCATTTTCGCGTCTCGCACCGCCGGCCCGAAAGGCCCGCCGTGCCACGTCGTCGCCACCTCCTTCGACCCGGAAGATTCCATGGACAAGACCTACCAACCCGAGCAGATCGAATCCCGCTGGTACGAGCGCTGGGAAGCCGACAACCGTTTCGCCCCCTCCGGCGAGGGCGAGCCCTTCTCGATCATGATCCCGCCGCCCAACGTCACCGGCAGCCTGCACATGGGCCATGCCTTCCAGGACACCATCATGGACACCCTGACGCGCTGGCGGCGCATGCAGGGTCGCAACACCCTGTGGCAGGTGGGCACCGATCACGCCGGCATCGCCACCCAGATGCTGGTAGAGCGCAAGGTCGCCGCCGAGGAAGGCAAGAGCCGCCACGACCTGGGGCGCGAGGCCTTCACCGACAAGATCTGGGAGTGGAAGCACGAGTCCGGCGGCCACATCACCCGCCAGCTGCGTCGCATGGGCGCCAGCGTGGACTGGTCCCGCGAGCGTTTCACCATGGACGACGGCTTCTACAAGGCGGTGCAGGAAGTCTTCGTGCGCCTCCATGAAGAGGGCTTGATCTATCGCGGCAAGCGCCTGGTCAACTGGGACCCGCAGTTCGAGACCGCCATTTCCGACCTCGAAGTGGAAAACATCGAGGTCGACGGCCACATGTGGCATTTCAAGTATCCGCTGGCGGGCGGGGAAACCTACGAATACATCGAACGGGACAACGACGGCAACGTCACCCTGCGCGAGACTCGGGATTACATCTCCATCGCCACCACTCGTCCCGAGACGATGCTCGGGGATGGCGCCGTCGCCGTCCACCCGTCCGACGAGCGCTATGCCTCCCTGATCGGCAAGCTGTGCGAAATCCCGGTCGGCCCCAAGGAACATCGGCGCCTGATCCCGATCATCACCGACGAATATCCCGATCCCGACTTCGGCTCCGGCGCCGTCAAGATCACTGGCGCCCACGACTTCAATGACTATGCAGTCGCCCAGCGCAACGGCATCCCGCTCTACAATCTGATGGACCGCAAGGCCCATATGCGCGAGGACGGCCTTGCCTATGAGGAAAGCGCAACGCTCGCCTCACGCGCCGCGCGGGGCGAGGGCATCGACAACGTGGACGAGGTGAATCTGGTCCCCACCGAGTTGCGCGGCCTGGATCGTTTCGAGGCGCGCCGCCTCGTCGTCGACGCCATCACCTCCGAAGGCCTGGCCGTCACCGTGATCGGTGAGGATGGCAGCGAGGTGCCACTGGTCGAAAAGAAGAAGATCATGCAGCCCTTCGGTGATCGCTCCCAGGTGGTCATCGAGCCCTACCTCACCGACCAGTGGTTCGTGGCCGTCGAGGAGCTGGCCAAGCCGGCCATCGCCGCGGTGGAGAACGGCGACATCCAGTTCGTGCCGAAGAACTACGAGAACATGTACTTCGCCTGGATGCGCGACCTCCAGGACTGGTGCATCTCACGCCAGCTGTGGTGGGGCCACCGCATCCCGGCCTGGTACGACGCCGAAGGCAACGTCTATGTGGCCCGCACCGAGGCCGAGGCCCGGAAGAAACATGGCCTGGCCGACGATGTCGCCCTGACTCAAGACGAGGACGTGCTCGACACCTGGTTCAGCTCCGGGCTGTGGACCTTCGGCACCCTGGGGTGGCCCGAGCAAACCGAGGAGCTGGCGACCTTCCACCCCTCCAACGTGCTGGTCACCGGCTTCGACATCATCTTCTTCTGGGTCGCCCGGATGATCATGATGACCCTGAAGTTCACCGGCGAGGTGCCCTTCAAGCAGGTCTACGTGCACGGCCTGGTGCGCGACGGCCTGGGCCAGAAGATGTCCAAGTCCAAGGGCAACGTGCTCGACCCCATCGACCTGATCGACGGCATCGAGCTGGACGCCCTGGTGGAGAAGCGCACCGGCAACATGATGCAGCCGCAGAAGGCCAAGGCGATCGCCAAGGCCACCCGAGGCGAATTCCCGGACGGCATCGAGCCCCACGGCACCGACGCCCTGCGCTACACCTTCTTGTCCCAGGCCACCACCGGTCGCGACATCAAGTTCGATATGGGCCGCCTCGACGGCTATCGCAACTTCTGCAACAAGCTGTGGAATGCCTCGCGCTACGTGCTGATGAACGCCGAAGGCCAGGACTGCGGCGCGGCCGGTGGCGAGGTCGAACTGTCGCTGGCCGATCGCTGGATCGTCTCCCAGCTGCAGAAGACCGAGGCCCAGGTAACGAAGGCGATGGAGGAGTTCCGCTTCGACCACGCCTCCCAGGCGCTCTACGACTTCGTGTGGAACGAGTACTGCGACTGGTACCTGGAGCTCTCCAAGCCGGTGCTGTGGGATGATGCCGCCTCCGAGGCCGCCAAGCGCGGCACCCGCCGCACCCTGGTGCGCGTGCTCGAGGCCGTGCTGCGCCTGGCCCATCCGATGATGCCGTTCATCTCCGAGGAGATCTGGCAGCGCGTGGCGCCGCTGGCCGGCGTCGTCTCCGACGCCGGAAGCGAGTCCGTGATGACCCAGCCCTGGCCGGCGGCCGACGAGGCGCTGATCGACGACGACGCCACCCGCGACATCGAGTGGCTCAAGGGCGTGATCGTCGCGGTGCGCAATGTCCGCGCCGAGATGAACATCGCCCCGGGCAAGCCGCTGGAGGTACTGCTGACCAAGGGTACCGCGGGCGACAGCGCGCGCCTGGAGGCCAACCGGCCGTTCCTCGCCAAGCTGGCCAAGCTCGAGAGCGCCACCTGGCTCGACGATCCGGAGCAGGCGCCGCTCGCGGCTACCCAGTTGGTCGGCGAGATGGAGGTGCTGGTGCCCATGGCCGGGCTGATCGACAAGGACGCCGAGCTCGCGCGCCTGGCCAAGGAGATCGACAAGCAGGACAAGCTGATCGGCGGCATCGAGAAGAAGCTCGGCAACGATAGCTTCGTGGCCAAGGCCCCCGAGGCGGTGGTACAGAAGGAGCGCGGCAAGCTTGCGGACTTCCAGGCCACCCGCCGCGTGCTGGTGGAGCAGCGCGACAAGATCGCCGCCCTCTGACCCCGTGCGTTTGAGACGAACGGCGCGACAAGCTTGCGCGGTTCACCTGGCCAGGCTGCCCGCAAGGTGCTGGTGGAGCAGCGCGACAAGATCGCCGCGCTCTAGGAAACTCCCAATGTAACGCGAACGGCCCGCCTATCCGGCGGGCCGTTCGCGTATGGACTGCAGCTGGAGGATCAGCGAGAGCGGCGAAAGCCGCCCAGCACCCGCTGATCGGGACCGAAGAACACCAGCCGGTCGTGGTCGATCAGGTAGCGGTAGGCGGTATCGAGCATGGCGGTCACCTGGCCGGCTTCGTCCATGTGCGGGCAGGCCATCATGGTGGACGCCAGCTGGCCGAACTCGATGCGATTGTCCGGCCCCAGCTCAACGCTGCCGGTGAAGCGATTGCAGCCGTCATGGCCGTTGACACGTCCGTCCGGCGAGATCTCGAAGTGCGGAGTGGTCGGCAGGTCGAGGCGGTCGCTGGTACCCACCAGCAGCAGATTCCAGCGCGGTCCGACCACAGGGCCGGAGAGGGTCTCGCCCTCGCCGGGCTGGCTCACCGGCGCGGGACCGGAGGCGCAGCCAACCAACAGCACGAGCATCAACAGCGGCAGGGCATAGCGAATCTTCGCGATCATGGGGTCGTCCTTGAACGGGTAGTGGCGGTATCGCGCCCAAGCTTGCCCCAGGCCAGCCTTTCGGACAATGCTTGAAGCATCCCATCGACACGGAGATGTCCCATGCTCAACGCCTTGCACAATGACGCCCTCGGCAAGCTGATCCTGCGCCTCGCCGTGGGCGGCCTGCTGCTCTTCCACGGCGTGTCCAAGCTGCTCAACCCGGGATCGATCGACTGGATCGGTGGCATGCTGGAAGGCTATGGGCTGCCTGCCGTGCTGGCCTATGGGGTGCTGATCGGCGAACTGCTCGCCCCGATCATGGCCATCGTCGGCTGGCAGACCCGGCTGGCCGGGCTATTGATGGCCGGCAACATGCTGGTGGCCTTCCTGCTGGTGCATACCGGTGAGCTGTTGATGCTCAACGACAACGGCGGCTGGCAGCTCGAGCTTCAGGGGCTGTTCTTCTTCGGCGCCCTGGCGCTGATCTTCCTCGGCAGCGGCCGCATGGCGGTCCGCCCCGACTGACCCTATTCCGCCCCACCATGACGCCGCCGGCGGGTTTCCTGCCGGCGGCGGACGTCTCACCGCTCACGCCTTTACCACGACCCTTCATTCTCCATCGACGCCCAGGGCTCCTTCGGCGGCTGCGGCTCGCCTTCCTGCAGCAGCTCGACGGAGATGCCGTCGGGGCTCCTGACGAAGGCCATGTGGCCGTCGCGGGGCGGGCGATTGATGGTGACCCCGCCGGCCTGCAGGCGCTCACAGAGCGCATAGATATCGGCCACGCGGTAGGCCAGATGGCCGAAGTTGCGCCCGCCGGTATAGGTCTCGGGGTCCCAGTTCCAGGTCAGTTCGAGTTCCGGTGCCTGGAGTTCTGTCGAGCGCGCCTCGTCGGCGGGCGCGGCGAGGAACACCAGGGTGAAGCGGCCCTTCTCGCTCTCCTTGCGACGCACTTCCTCGAGGCCAAGCAAGTCACAGTAGAAGTGCAGCGAGGCTTCAAGATCGCTGACTCGGACCATGGTGTGCAGGTATTGCATGAAATTCTCCTTGTTCACAGAACGGACGAACCGGGGCATGCTGACAGCAACACACGACTTCGCCAAACTCGACGAGCAGGACTCATGAGCCACTACTGTGACCTGGCCCCGGCCCATCCGTTTCACGGCCCCTATCACGACCACGAATACGGCTTCCCGGTGGAAGGCGACCACGTGCTCTTCGAACGCCTGGTGCTGGAGATCAACCAGGCCGGGCTATCCTGGCTGACGGTGCTCAAGAAGCGCGCCGCCTTCCGCGCAGCCTTCGAGGACTTCGACATCGACCGCGTAGCTGCCTACGGCGAGGCCGAGCGGGCCCGGCTGCTGGCCGACGCCGGCATCATCCGCAACCGCCTCAAGGTCGACGCCGTGATCCACAACGCCGTCGTGATCCGCGGGCTCCAGGCCGAGCACGGCAGCTTCCGGGCCTGGCTGGAGGCGCACCACCCGCGCCCCCATGGCGACTGGGTCAAGCTGTTCAAGCGCACCTTCCGCTTCACCGGGCCAGAGATCGTCGGCGAATTCCTGATGAGCACCGGCTACCTGCCCGGCGCCCACCGCGACGACTGTCCGGTGCAAGCGCGCGTGCTGGCCGCCAGCCCCGCCTGGGCGCGTCCGAACGACGCTTCCGGGACCTGAACGCCATGATTCGAGGACACACACGACCATGGACTCGCTGACACAGGCCGCGCTGGGCGCGGCGATCGGCGGTACCGTGCTGGGCCGCCGGCTGGGCCGCAAGGCGGTGCTGCTCGGGGCCGTCCTGGGCACCCTGCCCGATCTGGACGTGATCATCGACTACGGCGATGCGGTGGCCAACATCACTCGCCATCGCGGCTTCAGCCACTCACTGTTCGTGCTGACAGGTCTCGCCGCGGCCCTGACGCTGCTGGCGGCCCGCCTCATCCCGGCGCGAGGCATCGGCCTTCGCCGCTGGGCGGCCTTCTTCGGGCTGTGCCTGCTCACTCATCCGCTGCTGGATGCCCTGACCACCTACGGCACCCAGCTGTGGTGGCCGCTGGACGTGCGCCCCACCGCCCATCCGCTGGTGTTCATCATCGACCCGCTCTACTCGCTGCCGCTGCTGGCGGGCGTGTTGATTGCCCTGATCGGCGGCCGGGTCGGCGCAACCCGCCTGGGGCTGGCGCTGTCGTGCGCCTATCTGGTGCTGTCGCTGGGCGCCAAGACGCTGGTCGAATCCCGCCTCGAGCCGGAACTCGCCGAGCGCGGCCTCGCCAAGGCCCCACGGCTGGTACAGCCCACGCCCTTCAACATCCTGCTGTGGCGCGCCACCGTGGCGGACGACAACCGCTACCACGAGATCCTGGTGGGCGTGTTCGACGGTGACCATCGCCCCCGGGTCGAGACCTTCTCCCGCGGCGCCGAGTGGGAGCCTCTCGCCCTGGCCGGTCGCGCCGGCCGTCGCCTGGACTGGTTCGCGGGCCCCTTCCTGCGCTACGAGATCGACGAACGTACGACACCGGCCACCCTGGTGGCCACCGACCTGCGACTGGGTTTCCCGGGCTTCCACCCCTTCCGTTACGCCCTCGCCGAGCGCAGTGCCGAGGCCTGGCAGCCGCTGACGCCCACCCGCCAGCTCGAGACACCCCGCCGCGACGACGGCGAGGCCATCAGGCGGCTGGGCGCGCGCCTGCTGTCGCCGGAGCCGCAGCTGTGCCTCGGCCGGTTCGTCGACCCCAGCTGGTGGCTGACGGCGACGCCAGCCTGTTGAGCATTACCTAGACGCGAACGGGGCGGCCCGAAGGCCGCCCCGTTCGTCGATGACGCTTGTGAAATGCCCGGCTCAGAGTCGCTCGACCAGCCCGGCGATGGCCTGGCGAGCCTCGGCCATGGCGCTGTCGCGCTGCGCCTCGCCCATGGCCAGTCCTTCGGCGAACACCGTGTCCACCTCGCCGATGCCCATCAGTCCCAGCATGCTCATGAGATGTGGGGTCTGACTATCGAGTTCGGTGCCGGCATACTGGCCGCCGCGGGCGGCCAGGATCACCGCACGCTTACCTTCCAGCAGGCCCTGGGGACCGCTCTCGGTGTAGCGGAAGGTCACCCCGGCACGCATCACGCGGTCGAACCAGGCCTTGAGCTGCGAGGGAATGCCGAGATTGTAGAGCGGCACACCCAACACCACGACATCATGCGCCTTGAGCTCCTCGATCAGGGCGTCGGAGCGGGCCGCCAGCTCGCGCTGTTCGTCGCTGCGCTCGTCCGCCGCCACCTGCCAGCTGGACAGCTCCGGCAAGCCCAGGTGGGGCAGCTCGTCGGCTACCAGGTCGCGATGGGTGATCTCGACGCCGTCACGCTCGGCGGCCAGACCGCTGAAGTGATCGGCCAGCTGCTGAGAGTTGCCGCCGAGGATGGAAGAGGTCAGAACGAGGACGCGGGTCATGGCGATCTCCTTGAAGCATCATGAGCTGAGGAATGATCGCCATTATATATTCGTTTTTGACCACGATAAGCGGGAAAAACCGCAGCTATCGTTCGATCATATCGAATATAAGCGAGGCACTCAGGGTGCGATGCCCTGCCCACAACCTCGATAGGTCTGGCCGTTGAGCGAGAGCGTCACCCGAGCCGGCCAGGGCTGGCCGCTCATGTCATCGAAGCAGGCCTTGGCCTCGATGCGCAGCGTGAACGGGCGTGCCGCCTGGCCGCTGGCCAGAATCACTCGTCCGGCGCCGTTGTCGAGGGTGGTCACCCGATAGGGCAGCGTCAGCTCCCGACTGCCATAGTCCAGCGACAGATCGAGCTTCGGCACGTCGTTGGCCAGTTCGACGCTCCAGCCCGGCTCGTTGCCGCGGGCGTGGAACATCACCCCTGGGTGCCCCTCGCGGGTCAGAGCATCCAGAGTGATGTCCCGCCGGCAGTCCAGCCGCCCTTGCTGGCTCTCAACCAGCGCCTCGTCGCCCTTGAGCCAGACACTCAGCTCACCCTTCTGGTAGCGGCTGCCGCTGGCCACCACGGCGGGCGACAAGCTATTGGCGCCATGGGCGGACCATAGCCGCAGCTCGTCCTCGGCGGCGGCGGTGACCAGGTCCTGGGCCGGCGTGCAGCGCCAGCCCACCAGCTCACCGGCCTCGCCGGGGAACAGCGTCGAAGGCAGCAGCGGGGCCTTGGGCGATACCGGGTCTTCATCCTCGGCACTGGCGTTGGCCTCGTCGATCGCTGGCGGCTCGGGTGCGGGCTCGGGCGCCGGCGAGTTCACATAGGTGACGCAGCCGGACAGCCCCAACGCCATCAGCAGCGGCAGGGCAATTCGATAAGACGAGAAATGAGGCATGGCAGTGACTCCTTGCGCAGCGGAACTCCATTGCCGCCAGCATACCAGCCGACGGCGGTGTTAGGGCCGCGATGCCGGACCGACTGGCCCCTATAACTGAATCAAACTAAACTTGCTCTTCATCATCATGAAGCTAGCTCAGAATCATGCTCGAACTCCGTCACCTCCGCACCCTCATCGCCCTGCGCGACGCCGGCTCCCTGGTGGAAGCCGCCGAGCGGGTCCATCTCACCCAGTCCGCCCTCTCCCACCAGATCAAGGACCTGGAGGAACGACTGGAGAGCCCGCTGTTCCTGCGCAAGACCCGCCCGGTAGAGTTCACCCGCGCCGGCCTGCGCCTGCTGACGCTGGCCGAACAGGTATTGCCCCAGGTGCGTATGGCGGAGCGTGATCTGGCACGACTGGCCGGCAACGAGCAAGGGCGGCTACACATGGCCATAGAGTGCCACAGCTGCTTCCAGTGGCTGATGCCTACCGTCGATCACTTCCGTGACCACTGGCCCGAAGTGGAGATCGACATCCCCGGCGGCCATCACTTCGACCCCCTGCCCGCCCTGGCCCGCGAGCAGCTCGACCTGGTGATCACCGCCGACCCTCAGCCGCTGCCCGGCGTCCACTACGAGCCGCTGTTTCGCTACGAGGGGCTACTGGCCGTCGCCCGCCAGCATCGCCTGGCCGGCCAGCGCTTCGTGACGCCGGAGGAACTGGTCGATGAGACCCTGATCACCTATCCGGTGGAGCACGGCCGGCTGGATGTCTTCACCCAGTTCCTCGACCCGGCCGGCTGCAAGCCCCGGGAGGTGCGCACCGCCGAGCTAACCATCATGATGATGCAGCTGGTCGCCAGCGGTCGCGGGGTCTGCGCCCTGCCCAACTGGGCGCTGACCGAATACCTGGAACGGGACTACGTGAAGGCGGTACCGCTGGGCGAACATGGGGTATGGAGCACGCTGTTCGCGGCGATCCGCGAGGAAACCCGGGACGCCCCCTGGATGGAAGACTTCCTGCGCACCGCCCGTGAGACGTCGTTCTCGGTGCTGGCGGGGATCAAGCCGGCCTGAGAGGTCGGTTCGAGGATTCAAGCGTCCCGGACCGTGGCTCGCTGAGGCAACAGCAACGTGAAGCGAGCCCCGCCGAGCGTCGGACTGTCATCGACCATCACGCTGCCGCCGTGCCAGGCCATGACCTTCTGCACGATAGACAGCCCCAGACCGTATCCCCCCGAGCGCCGCGCGCGGCTGTTGTCCAGCCGCGCGAAGGGCTTGAAGATCTCGCTGCGCTTGGCCGTCGGCACCCCAGGGCCGTCATCCTCGACGTCGAAGCGTACCAGCCGCGGCTCGCCGTGGATGCGGATCATCACCCGGGAGCGCGCATGGCGGCAGGCGTTGGCCACCAGGTTCTGCAGCGCCCGCTGCAGGTAGCGTGTCTCGGCCGCGGCCTCTACCTCGGCACCGGGCGCCAGAGTGAGGCTGAGATGGGCATGCAGCGGATGTAGGGTCTCGATGACCCGCTCGGCCATGGCCCGACACTCCACCAGTGAGGTCTCGAAGGTCACGCCGTTGGCTGATTCGCTCCCCAGACGCGCATAGGTAAGGATCTCGTCGACCAGGTCGTCCAGCTCGGTGATATCGGCGTCGATGCCCTGCAGATGGCGACGCACTC
Organism: Halomonas sp. B23F22_20; assembly: GCF_043496985.1. Taxonomy (NCBI): domain Bacteria; kingdom Pseudomonadati; phylum Pseudomonadota; class Gammaproteobacteria; order Oceanospirillales; family Halomonadaceae; genus Halomonas; species Halomonas sp. B23F22_20. The sequence goes on along the minus strand of NZ_JBIEKH010000006.1, from coordinate 213,795 downwards.
CGGGATCATCGGTCATGTCCTCGACCATCTGCACGGCGAAGCGAATACGCGCCACCGGGGTGCGCAGCTCATGGGACACCGCCCGGATCATGTCCTGCTGGCCACGCAGCAGCGACTGCACCTGAGTCGCCATACCGTTCAGTGCCATGCCCAGCCGGCTCAGGAAGTCGTTGCCCTCGACCTTCACTCGGGTGTCCAGACGCCCCGCAGCGATGCGCGTGGCGGCGAGCTCGAGCTTGGCCATGCGTGCCTCCACGCCGCGTACGATCAGATAGATGATCACCGCCAGCATGGCCAGCAACAGCAGCAATAGCAGCAACAGCAGCGAGGCCGGCAACGGCTCGAAGGCATACAGCGGACCGACCTCGACCCATTGCATGCCGCCGCCGGCGCTCGATAGCCGCAGGTAAAGCGACATGGCCCAGCGCTGGGGCAGCAGGCGTACGACCACCTCGGTGTCCCCCAGCGTGGCCAATCGTGCCGGGTCGAGGCCCTCGGGCGGCGTATCGGTGAGCTTGAGCTGGATCACTCCGCTGCGCAACCGGTCGAGCCGGGCGGCCCGCTGCTCAGGCGGCACCGCCATCAACCACTGTCCCAACTGACGGGCCAACCCCATCAGCTGGTCTTCGCCCAGCGAGGCCAGTTCGGCACGCATCAGCAGGGGCTCGTCCGCCAGCCGACGATGCAATCGCCAGCCCATGGCTTCGGTCTGACGCACCAGGGTCTGGCCACCCTCGAGGCGGGCTCGGTCGAAGTAACCAAGCGGGTAGTCCGCCATGTCATACAGCGACAGCTGGATATTCAGCCGAGCACTCTGCTCACGCAGCCAGTCGGCTCGCCACTCGGCGGGGAGTGCCTCGAGCTGAGCCGTCAGCAAAGTCATCGGCGCCTCGGCGAGCTGCTCCTGGTAGTGCTGACGACGCACCTTGTCGACGACGGTGATGGCCAGCAGTGCCAGGGCGAAGATCATCACCAGAGCCAGGGCCAGCAGCACATAGACCCGCAGGAAGGTGCTGTCGGCCAGGGCCCGGGGCAGCAAGCGGGAGGTTGCCATCAGCCGTCCTTGACGAACAGGTAGCCTTTGCTACGAACGGTCTTGATCCGCTGCGGCTGGTTGGGATCATCTCCGATCTTGGGCCGAATTCTCGAGACTCGCACGTCGATCGAACGATCCTGGCCGTCGTACTTGATACCGCGCAGCTGAGAGAAGATCTCTTCCCGGGTCAGCACCCGACCGGCATTGCTGGCCAGCAGCCACAACAGATCGAATTCGGCGCTGGTCAGGTCGATGCGCTCCCCGGCCAGGAAGGCCTCACGGGTCGCGTTGTCGACTTCCAGCTGGCCGAACGCCAGCCGCACCTCATCCCCGACCGGCTCCGCTTCGCGGCGACGCAGCAGCGCGCGCATGCGGGCCAGCAGCACTCGCGGCTGAACCGGCTTGGCCACGTAGTCGTCGGCGCCCATTTCCAGCCCCAGCACCTGATCCATGTCATCAGTGCGAGCGGTAAGCATGAGGATGGGACCGGGATACTCCGAGCGTACCCGGCGGCAGATCGACAGGCCGTCCTCGCCGGGCAGCATCAGGTCCAGGATCACCAGGTCGGGTTGCAGGGAGAGGATCCGCTCGACGCCGTTGGCGCCGTCGGGCTCGAGGGTCACACGGTAACCGTTGGTCTCGAGGTAATCGCGGGTCAGCTCGGCCAGGCGCTCATCATCCTCGATGATCAGCACGTGATCCTGTTCTTGGGAGTCCAGGCTGTCGTCCATTTCTGCGTCATCATCCTCAACGGGCGTTCGGGTAGAGTGGCACCGTCGGCGCTTGACCGACCACCGGTAGCTAAAGAATACCCGACAACGCCTTCCTTCGCTCGATGGTCACCGGCACGAATTCACGCCGACGGCCCAACCATGCGGCCTCGCGATGATGTGCCGAATCAGTCCCCGAAAGGCCACAGCCCATCCACAAGTTATCCACTTGATGAGCGACCCAAAGCACACTATCTTGTGCTCGACTTCGGCAGGAACACCACATCATGTGGCACTAGCAACCTTGCCGAACTCTGTCAACCGTCGCCCTCCGGCGGCCTTCTTCAACCGACAAGGTAGGGAACCCCGGCGCCATGGATACCACCGCTGCCCCGGACCGTCCGTCCGTCTCCGTTACTGCACCGCAGACCCTGCGTGTCATCAAGCGCACCGGCGATGTCGTGCCCTTCGATGCCGGCAAGATCGCCGTGGCCCTGAGCAAGGCCTTCATCGCCGTGGAGGGCGACAACGCCGCCACCTCCTCGCGGGTCCGCGATTTCGTGCAGCGCGCCTCCGATGGCATCGCGCAGGCCTTCCTGCGCCGCATGCCCGACGGTGGCACCGTCCATATCGAGGACATCCAGGACCAGGTCGAACTGGCCCTGATGCGCGCCGGAGAGCAGAAGGTCGCCCGCGCCTACGTGCTCTACCGCGAGGAGCACGCCCGCGCCCGCGCCGAGTCCGGTGCCGACATCGAAAAGCCCCACCCAACGCTCAACGTCACCGCGCCGGACGGCAGCACCCGCCCACTCGACCTGGGCCGGGTCGAGACCCTGGCCTTCGACGCCTGTGAGAACCTCACCAACGTCGATCCGGGCAAGATCGTCGAAGACTCGCTGAAGAATCTCTACGACGGCGTGACCGTCGACGGCGTCTCCCAGGCGCTGATGATGACCGCGCGGACCCTGGTCGAGAAGGACCCCAACTACACCTACGTCACTGCCCGGCTGCTGCAGGACAACCTGCGTCGCGAGGCGCTGTCGTTCCTGGGTATCGCCGACGAGGCGACCTACCAGGAGATGGCCGAGCTCTACAAGCCGGCCTTCCAGGCCTACATCGACAAGGGCATCGAGTTCGAACAGCTCGACCCGCGGCTGGCCGAGTTCGACCTAGAGCGTTTGGGCGATGCGCTGGACCACACCCGCGACGCCCAGTTCACCTACCTGGGCCTGCAGACTCTCTACGACCGCTACTTCATCCACCGCGACGAGGTGCGCTACGAGCTGCCCCAGGTGATGTTCATGCGCGTCGCCATGGGCCTGGCGCTCAACGAGGACGACCGCGAGGCGCGGGCCATCGAGTTCTACGAGCTGCTCTCCAGCTTCGACTACATGGCCTCCACCCCGACCCTGTTCAACTCGGGCACCGTCAGGAGCCAGCTCTCCTCGTGTTATCTCACCACCGTGCCGGACGACCTGGACAGCATCTACAGCGCCATCCGCGACAACGCCCTGCTCTCCAAGTGGGCCGGCGGCTTGGGCAACGACTGGACCCCGGTGCGTGCGCTGGGCTCCTACATCAAGGGCACCAACGGCAAGTCCCAGGGCGTGGTGCCGTTCCTCAAGGTAGTCAACGACACCGCGGTGGCGGTCAATCAGGGCGGCAAGCGCAAGGGCGCGGTGTGCGCCTACCTCGAGAGCTGGCACCTCGACATCGAGGAGTTCCTCGAGCTGCGCAAGAACACCGGTGACGACCGTCGCCGCACCCACGACATGAACACCGCCAACTGGGTGCCGGACCTGTTCATGAAGCGGGTCTTCGACGACCAGGAATGGACCCTGTTCTCGCCGGCCACCTGCCCGGACCTCCACGACCTGTACGGCGCCGCTTTCGAGAAGCGCTACCAGGAATACGAGGAGATGACCAGAAGCGGCCAGCTCAAGTTGTTCAAGCGCGTGCGTGCCAAGGACCTGTGGCGCAAGATGCTGTCGATGCTGTTCGAGACCGGTCACCCGTGGATCACCTTCAAGGATCCGTGCAACCTGCGTAGCCCGCAGCAGCACGCTGGCGTGGTCCACAGTTCCAACCTGTGCACCGAGATCACCTTGAACACCTCCCCGGAGGAGATCGCGGTATGCAACCTGGGCTCCATCAACCTGGCCCAGCACGTGGTGGACGGCGCCTTCGACGGCGACAAGCTGAAGAAGACCGTCAAGACCGCGGTGCGCATGCTCGATAACGTCATCGACATCAACTACTACGCGGTGCCGCAGGCGAAGAACTCGAACTTCAAGCACCGCCCGGTGGGGCTGGGCATCATGGGCTTCCAGGATGCCCTGTACGCCCAGGACATCGCCTACGCCTCCGAAGAGGCCGTGACCTTCGCCGACACCTCCATGGAGCTGGTCAGCTATCACGCCATCGAGGCTTCCAGCGACCTGGCCGCCGAGCGTGGTCGCTACCAGAGCTTCGAGGGCTCGCTGTGGGACCAGGGCGTGCTGCCCATCGATTCCATCGAGAAGCTGAAGCAGGAGCGCGGCGAGAAATACATCGAGGTCGACACCGCCGCTACCCAGGACTGGGATCGCATCCGCGACAAGGTCGCCGACCAGGGCATGCGCAACTCCAACGTCATGGCCATCGCCCCGACCGCGACCATCTCCAACATCTGTGGCGTCTCGCAGTCGATCGAGCCGACCTACCAGAACCTGTTCGTGAAATCGAACCTGTCGGGCGAGTTCACCGTGGTCAACGCCTACATGGTCAACGACCTCAAGGCGCGCGGGCTGTGGGACGAGGTAATGATCAACGACCTCAAGTACTACGACGGCTCCGTGCAGCCCATCGACCGCGTCCCGGACGATCTCAAGGCCACCTACGCCACCGCCTTCGAGATCGAGCCCAAATGGCTGGTCGAGGCCGCCGCTCGCCGCCAGAAGTGGATCGACCAGGCCCAGTCGCTGAACCTCTACATCCAGGGCGTCTCCGGCAAGAAGCTGGATGTGACCTATCGCATGGCCTGGTTCCGCGGCCTCAAGACCACCTATTACCTGCGTGCCCTGGGCGCCACCTCGGTGGAGAAATCCACCGTGGACCGCGGCAATCTCAACGCGGTGAGCAACGCCTCGCCCGGCTCCGCCCCGGCGCCGACGCCGTCCGCCGCACCGGAAGCCAAGAGCGAGCCCAAGGGCATCGACGACTTCCTGCAGGGCAAGAGCGGCAGCGGCTCCCGGGCGCCCTCAGCGGGCGAGATCGACGAGCTCGGCTGCGAGGCCTGCCAGTAACGACAAGAAGGAAGAGGGAAGGCGGCGCGGCGCGCCGATTGAAGAGGGAAGGCCCGCAGCCCCCTCTTCTGCCCACCGGGCGCTTGCCTCTTATCCCTTCCACCTCCGAGGAACGAGGAAGAACATGATCGATTGGAACGAGTTCCACGAAGACACGGTTGATAACGACGCTGCGACCGCCGAGGCGCCCCAGCCGGCCCCCGCACCGCAGCCCGCTGCGCCCAAGGCCGAGGTCCGCGACAGCGCCGGCGCCTACCAGGTGGCCGAGCAGGATCGCCTGGCCCGCGCCAAGCAGTCCCTGGAGGAGCTCGACGTGGCCGCCGGCCTCGAGGAACTGGAAGTCGGCGCCCAGCGCATCGACGTCGACGACAAGCGGATGATCAATGCCCGCGCCGACCTCAACCAGCTGGTGCCCTTCAAGTACGAGTGGGCCTGGCAGAAGTACCTGGACGGCAGCGCCAACCACTGGATGCCCCAGGAAGTGAACATGAACGCCGACATCGCGCTGTGGAAGAGTGCGGACGGCCTCACCCAGGACGAGCGCCGCATCGTCGAGCGCAGCCTGGGCTACTTCTCCACCGCCGACTCGCTGGTCGCCAACAACCTGGTGCTGGCCGTCTATCGCCTGATCACCAACCCCGAGTGCCGCCAGTACCTGCTGCGCCAAGCCTTCGAGGAGGCGATCCACACCCACGCCTACCAGTACTGCGTGGAGTCGCTGGGCATGGACGAAGGCGAGGTCTTCAACATGTACCGCGAGGTGCCCTCCGTCTCGGCCAAGTCCGCCTGGAGCCTCAAGCACACCCAGTCGCTGGCCCGCCCGGACTTCCACACCGGCACCCCGGAGACCGACCAGGAGCTGCTGCGCAACCTGATCGCCTTCTACTGCGTGACCGAGGGCATCTTCTTCTACTGCGGCTTCAGCCAGATCCTGTCCATGGGCCGGCGCAACAAGATGACCGGCGTCGCCGAGCAGTTCCAGTACATCCTGCGCGACGAGTCGATGCACCTGAACTTCGGCGTCGACATGATCAACCAGATCAAGATCGAGAACCCGCACCTGTGGACCGCCGAGTTCCAGGACGAGGTCACCCAGATGATCCTCGAGGGCACCGAGCTCGAGATCGCCTACGCCCGCGACACCATGCCCCGCGGCGTGCTGGGTATGAACGCGGCGATCATGGAAGAGTACCTGCACTTCATCTGCAACCGTCGCCTGGCGCAGATCGGTCTCAAGGAGCAGTTCCCGGGCGCCGAAAACCCCTTCCCGTGGATGAGCGAGATCATCGACCTGCGCAAGGAGAAGAACTTCTTCGAGACCCGCGTCACCGAATACCAGGTGGGCGGCGCTCTGAGCTGGGATTGATCACAGCTCCTCGTGTGGAGGCACGGCCATGATCGAGAACGCCATTCCTTCTCGCCATGTTGACTACCGGGGTGCAGATCGCTCCGCGTGGCCTCCCTCGAACGGAGGTCGGGCCATTGCCGGCTCGATGTCCACTTGATGAAAACGCCCCGCTCGGCACTGCCGAGCGGGGCGTTTTTCATGCCGCCGGGTGCCATCACAACCCGGACAACGCCTGTCTCCAGGCGACACCATGGAGGACCATCCGATGATGCATGCCACCCCGCAACGCGTTCCCCACCGCGATGTCCAGGCCTGGCAATCGGCCCTGGAGTGCGCGCTGGCCGCCCATGACGACGAGGTCGCCCTGGCCCGCTATCCCCATGTGGCCCACGCCTTTCCCTCGTCATCCCCCAACCCCTATACCCCCGACCACCCTCTGCTCGACTACCGCGAGCTGAAGGCCTGGGCTACCGATCGGGGCTGGCACGTGCGCCCGGCGCCGGAGCGAGCCTCTCGGGACGAGAAATATCAACCACCGGTGCGCTTCAGCCGACGACCGCCCGGCGGTCGGCTCCACACCCATTGACGGCCTCGGCCGGCCTAGCGGCCACGATCGAAAAGGCCGACGCCACGGCGTCGGCCTTTTATCGTCTCTCCGCGCTCACCCACGCCCCAGGCTGGGTGGCCTTGAGATTGTGATTGAGCCACCAACGCAGCTGTCGACCGCTCGGCACAGAGGGCGCTCCGTCATCCGGTGACGATGAGATGCGGTGCCATCAGATCGGCAAACCAGTGAATGAAGGCATCGATACGCGAGGTGCGATGCCGGCGATGGGGGTACAGCACCGACACCTCCAGCCCGGCGGGACAGCTGTCGGGCAGCACCTCGCAGAGCACGCCGCTGCGCAGCAGGTCGTCGACGTCGAAACGCGGAACCTGTATCAGCCCGTGGCCGGCGGCACAGCAGGCGATATAGGCGTCGGTATTGTTGACCACCACTCGGCTCGGCAGGCCGAGTTCCCGCGACTGCCCCGCCTCGACCAGTTCGAAGCCCTGCTCGCGTCCGCTCTTGGGATCGAGGTAGCCGACCATCACATGCTCGGCGACGAGCGAGGCCGGGTCCGTCGGCCATCCATGCTCGGCCAGGTAGCCAGGCGACGCGCAACTCACCATGGCGACCCGACCCAAACGCCGGGCCACCAGACTGCATTCGCCGATCGGCCCGAAGCGAACCTGGCAGTCCAACCCCTCCGCTACGGGGTCGATATAGCGGTCCGAGGCGCCCAGCCTGATATCCAGGTTGGGGTAGCGTTGCAGAAGTTGATGAAGCGCAGGTACGACGAGCCGTCGGGCCACGCGAGTTGGCATGTCGATGGTCAAACGCCCGGATATGGCTTCGCGACTCTCCCGAAACAAGTGTTCAAGACGTTCGGCGTCTTCCACGAGGGTTCGCGCATAGGCGAGCAGCAAGTGACCATCCGGTGTGAGCTGTACGCAACGCGTCGTGCGGTGCAACAGGCGTGCACCCACGGCGTCCTCTAACCGCTGCACGGCTAAAGACAGAGTCGTTCTTGGCCATCTCAAGGTTGCCGCTGCCTTTGTGAAGCTGCCCATTTCGGCAACCTGGATGAAGCCTTGCAACTGTTCTATCCGGTCCATAACTGCCCTAGCCCATCAGAAAACTCACCTCAAGTGCGTATCGAGCCCCGTCGGGAAAGCATTTCCCAGAATCCGACGCCCATCAACAGTGCGGTGCTCATTCCTTGAAGAAGCAGGGCACTGTGGAATTCGGCGAGCGGCCACATCATTACCGGCAGCAAGCAAAGCCCCATAAGATGAGACAGCGGTATCCGACCATAAACAATGAACTTATAAACGCCCATGCCAGCAAGGAACAGCATAGGGCCCGCCAACAGCACAATCAGTGCCTGGGATGAAAGGTGGCCTGTGGGGTGAGCGATCACCAGTTCACTGCCCACAGCACAGAGAATGACACTCCCCAGAATGATCACATGAATATAGTGAAAATAAGCCCCGATTTTTCCAGGATCCTTGGCATCAGTAATGACCCGAGCGGCATCACGGATAGTCAGGTGGAAATACACCCACCACATGGCGACCGTCTCGAGAAAGGCCACGCCAAAAGCCAGTAAGGTGCTACTTGCCCACTGTTCAGCATGGGCCAGAGACGCGCCTGTAATGAGAATGGTCTCGCCCAGAGCAATGATCATGAAAAGCGCGCAGCGCTCGATCAGATGCCCCCCTTCGATATCCCAGTCGCGATCACTTCGAGAGCGCCCCAGTCCAGGAAGGGGAAAGCCGAACATCGGCGAGACGTACTCGCACAGCACCGCCAGGGCCCAGAGACCCAACCGCAGGCCGCCTTCGGCCAACCCACCAGCGATCCATAGCACTGCCGCGATACAAGCCCAGCCAAGAATCCGGCTGTAGTTGTCTCTCAAGGGATGATTGCCCAGGCTCAGACGAATGAAGACCGCCCGCCCCACCTGCATGGCGGCGAAACAACCCGCAAATACCATCCCTCGGGATTCAAAGGCCTCCGGCAATGCCGCCGCCATCATCAGCGCCAGGGCCATGGTGCCGAACAGCACTAGCCGAATAGGGGCCGTGTCCGGATCGAACCAGTTGGTTACCCAAGCACTGTATTGCCAGCCCAACCAGACCGCAAACCACATCAAGAGAGCTTGAGTCGCACCCAGCAAGCTCAGGTTATCGAGCAGGAAGTGCGAGACCTGGATGATCGCGAAGACATAGATCAAGTCGAACAGAAGTTCGACATAACTCACTGAGGCTTCATGTCCATCACGGACGCGCATCAGGGGGTGTGGACGTTCCGCTTTCATGCTTTCTCCCGCGAGATACTGGCGTGATAATCAGAGCACTTCCAATATGATACAACCCTCAAGGTGGGGATCATATACGATGCCAGAGCCACCGCCATGCGAACCCAACGGGCATGACAAACAGCACAGCATGAATCGCCATTTCTTCACCTAATGCATAGCCATGCGACAATCCAATGCTGAGATTCCAGACACAGACTATCAGCCAGACTACCGAAAAAATGACTGCCCCCAGGCGCCGGCGAGCTTGTGGCCAATATTGTGCCAGCAGCCATACCGCCACAATGCCGATCAGCAAGATAAACAAGGTACGCATCTATTCCCTCCTCGAACGCGGATGCCAACCCCACCTTGCTCTCGACAATCCAAACGGTCGAGGCAGGCGCTATGCGGCCCAGACACGAAAACCATAAACCCAGAAGGCAACAGACCACCCAGCCACGTCAAGTTTTACTTATGAATATTTGTAAACTCTCAGAGCAAATAGCAACGCGGCCAGGTAAGGATTTCCTCACCTGGCCGCGCCCATCTTACATGGTCGAAATCCGATCACTTGGTCGTATAGCCACCGTTGGAGAGCAGGGTCTGGCCAGTCATCCACCAACCATCGGTGACCAGGTGGCGAATCAGCGGCACAATATCCTCGATATCCGTCAATCCCGTCTTGCTAAAGCCGGAAAGCGCTGCGGCGCTCTTGTGGAAAGCGACGGCATCCTCGGCTTCCTGGCCATAGAAGAAAGGGGTATCCATGGGACCAGGGCCCACCGCGGTCACCGAGATCCCCCGCTCGCCGAACTCTTTTGACGCCGCACGCGTGAAGTGTTCCACCGGTGCCTTGGCACCAGCATAGGTGGAGTAGAAAGGCGTATAGGCACCCAGCAGTGACGTCACCAGCGTCACGATCTTGCCGTGGTCCTCCAACACTCGCCCAGCCTCCTTGAGGAAGAAGAAGGCGCACTTGGCATTGATGTTGAACATTGCATCGTACTCATCCTCGCCGATCTCCAGCATCGGCTTCTTGAGCACCATCCCCGTGGTATTGATGGCAATATCCAACTTTCCGAACCGATCCACCACATCATCGAACAGCTGGGTGACGTTCGCGGCACGAGTCAGGTCGGCTTGGAAAATTGCGCCCTCTCCGCCCAAGGCCTTGACCTCAACGAGGGTCTGCTCGGCGGCCTCCCGAGTTGCATCGCTGTTATAATGAATGGCCACAGCTGCGGCGCCATGACGCGTAAGGTCCCGCGCCAGCAGCCCCCCCAGATTTTTGGCACCACCACCAATCAAAACAACCTTGCCGTCAAGTCCATGTTTCTGCATATCGAAATCCCTAATTGCTGTGTGCTGGAAAATCCGAGTTTAGACAGGCTTTCGGCAAAGATCATTCTTGATCTATGGCAACACTGTTCATATTCGCCATCCAATCGTGTCAAGCGGTATCCCACTCTCCCTATATTGCTCCTATACGGTGCCAATCGGCCCTAGCATCCCCCCTATCCAACGATCCTTCTGCGGATCAGACTACGTCTCACCGCAGGATGATCTCTATAGAAAATAAGAAATATCTCACAGAAAGTGCATCATTTTTCCTGTATGTTTCGCCGCGTCCATATTGCGATCAGGAGGTTATCTTGCTTTTCCTTAGTGAAGAAATCCTCCGGATCTCATGAGGCCGTCTCAGCGCCTTGCGCTAACATGGATGCGTCACTCGATACCCAATGGAGATGTCATGCAATTCCGCACTACGTTTGCCGTTGCTGCCCTTTGCAGTTCAGCCCTCGTCGCCGGCTGCGAGAGCCTGTCACCCGATGCCATGATGCAAACCGGCATGGGGGCCTTCAATGCCGCCACCCTGAGTGACGAGGAGGTCCACCAGATGTCCGAGGAATCCTGCGCGCAGATGGACGCCGAGGCGCAGATCGCCGGGGCAGACTCCGTCTACGGGCAGCGCCTGGAGACCATTGCCAGCAATCTCGGTCACGAGATCGATGGCACGCCGGTCAACTACAAGGTCTACCTGAATGACCAGCCCAATGCCTGGGCCATGGCCAACGGCTGCGTGCGCGTCTACAGCGGGCTGATGGACATGATGAACGACAACGAGGTCGAAGGCGTGCTGGGCCACGAGCTGGGTCATGTGGCGCTGGGCCACAGCAAGAAATCCATGCAGACGGCCTATGCCACTTCCATCGCGCGCGATGCCATGGCCGCTTCCGGCAACGCCGCGGTCGCCTCACTTTCCAGTTCCCAGCTGGGCGACCTGGGCGAGAAATTCGTCAACGCGCAGTTCTCGCAGAGCCAGGAAACGGCGGCCGACAACTTCTCTTTCGAGCTGCTCGGAGAACGCGGCATCTCCCGCGAAGGGCTCGTCACGGCATTCGAGAAGCTGGCTAGCCTCGACGGTGGCGAAGGCAGCCTCATGTCCTCCCACCCGGGTTCCTCGGAGCGCGCCGAGAACATGCGAGCGAAGCTCAACGCCGAAGGCTGATGACGCGGGCCTCGCGAGGGGCGATCGTCGACACTTCACTACCCGCCTCCGCTTGGCCTTCCCAAGCGGAGGCGTGTTTCATCGGCGACGCCGCCACGTCAGCATCAATGCCAACCCCACCAGCATGCCCGCCAGGTGCGCGAAGTGCGCCACGCCCTGGTGCGTACCGGTGAGGCCCAACCATAGCTCCACCAGGCCGATGACGATCACGAAGTACTTGGCCTTCATGGGAATCGGCGGGATCAGTAGCAGGATGTACTGATTGGGGTAGCGCATGCCGAAGGCCAGCAGCAGCGCATAGACGCCGCCCGAGGCGCCCACCGTGGGCGCGAAGGTGCCAGTCGATACCACCAACAGCTGCACCGCACCCGCTCCCAGCACGCACAGGAAGTAGTAGAGCGCGAAGCGCTGGCTGCCCCAGTCTCGCTCCAGCGGGCTACCGAACATCCACAGCACGAACATGTTGATGGCCAGGTGAAAGAAACTGCCGTGCAGGAAGGCGTAGCTCAACAGCTGCCAGAGGTGGAACTCACCCACCGGCATGCTGGCGGGCAGCGGCAGCGTCTCCGGCACCACGCCGAGAGGCCAGAGCGCGAAGTAGCGCAGCATTGGGCCCGGCAGCATCAACTGCACAAGGAAGGCCAGGCCGTTGGCCGCCAGCAGCAGAATGATCACCGAGGCACCGCCATCGGCCGCGCGCTCCTGCATGCGTCCCATCCGCCTCTCCTCCCGGCTTGGCATCTTCTCAAGGTGGACGGCGACGGTCTCAGGGGCAAGCCCCGACCGACGTTGAAGACTTCCGCCACCTGATCGAGGATTCAGGGGCATGGATACGATTTGTCAGACATCACTTAGGATGCGAATATTCTGCCCCACCACGCACCGACAGGACGCCCCATGCCCCGACACGCCCTCGCTCCCGTCATGATGACGCCTCTTCTGCTGCTGCCCACCGCCGGCCAGGCCGCCGAGCTCGCGCTAGAGCCGATAACGGTCAGCGCATCGCGGCTCGAGCGAGAGCTCTATGCCACGCCGGCCGCCGTGTCCGTGGTGGAAGACGCGCAGATCACCCGGGGGCAACCGAGAGAGCGTCTCAACGAGTCACTTTCGAGCGTGCCGGGGCTCTATCTCCAGAATCGCCACAACTTCGTCCAGGGCGAGCGCGTGTCGATCCGCGGCTTCGGCGCCCGCACGCCCTGGGGCGTGCGCGGCATCACGGTGCGCGTCGACGGCATTCCCTACACCCTGCCCGACGGTCAGGCCCAGCTCGATGCCATCGACCTGGACAGCGCCCAGCGCATCGAAGTGATTCGCGGCCCCGCGGCGGTGCAGTACGGCAACGCCGCCGGCGGCGTGATCGACGTGACCACCGCCGACGGCGAGAGCGATCCGGGCACCCGGCTGCGCGTCGAGGGCGGCAGCGACGGCTATCGCAAGCTGGCCCTCAGCAACGGCGGCGTCGAGGGCCCCTGGTCGCATCACGTCAGCGTCTCGGCGCTGGGCCTGGACGGCTATCGCGACCACAGCGAGGTCGAGAAGTACCAGCTCAACGCCAAGCTACGCCGCGAGCTGGACGCAGACCGCTCTATCACCGCCATCATCAACCTGCTCGACAACCCGCGCTCCGAAGATCCGGGTGGGCTGACCGCCGAAGCGGTGGACGAGGACCGCAAGGGCACGATCGACAGCAATTTCTATTCGCCGACCCGCATCGATGCGGGGCAGTCGGTCGACCAGCAGCTGCTCGGCCTCGAGTACGAGGACCTGGCCGCCGGCCCCGGCGAGTTGACCCTGCGCGGCTTCTACCTGCAGCGCGACTTCGAGCAGCAGCTGGCCTATGCCGGCGACAGCTTCGTCGCCTACGATCGCGACTACTACGGTGGCAGCGCCGAGTATCGCCAGTCGCTGACCGTCGGCGACCTGCCGCTGAGCTACGTAACCGGCATCGACCTGGCCCGCCAGGAGGACGAGCGCTACCGCGACGAGGTCACCATCGACGGCGACCATCAGGGCCGCGTCGACGACGAGACCCAGACGGCCAGTTCGGTCGGCGTCTTCGCTCAGGGCGACCTGGACCTGAGCGATCGCTGGACCCTCTCTCTCGGCACCCGCTTCGACCACACCCGGTTCGATATCGACGACGCCTACCTCGCCGACGGTGACAACAGCGGCGATCGCCGCTTCGACCAGTGGAGCGGCAGCGCCGGGCTGAGCTACCGCTATCTGCCCAACCACCAGGCCTATCTCTCGACCGGCACCGCCTACGAGACGCCGACCTTCACCGAGTTCGCCAACCCGGCCCGCGTCGGCGGCTTCAATCCGGACATCGAACCGCAGAAGGCCTGGAACCGCGAGATCGGCCTGCGTGGCACCTTCGCCGACCCCGGCCTCGACTACGACGTGGCGCTGTTCTCGACCCGGGTGCGCGACTCGCTGATCGCCTATCGCGACGACGCGGGCCGGGACTTCTACCGCAACGCCGGGCGCAGCCGCCAGGACGGCCTGGAAGTGGCACTGGGCTGGCAGTTCGCCGAGGAGTGGCGCCTCGACAGCGCCCTGACCCTGGCGCGCTACGAGTTCCAGGACTACGAGGATGGCGACGGCAACGACTTCGCCAACCACCGCATCCCGGGCCTGCCCGAGCGCACCTGGGTCAACCAGCTGACCTGGCAAGGCATCGGCGAGCGCTTCGCCACCCTGGAGACTCGCTACGTCGGCTCGATGGTCGCCGACGACGCCAACCGCGTGAAGATCGACGACGTCTGGCTGGCCAACCTGCGCGTCGGCGACGGCTGGCGGCTCGGCGACGACTCGATGCTGCGCGCCTACGTGGGCGTACAGAACCTGTTCGACCGCGAGCACTTCGACAACATCGTCATCAACGACCAGCGCGGGCGCTACTTCTCCACGGCGCCGGACCGCAGCGTCTATGCCGGCGTAGAGCTGGCGTTCTGACCACAGCGGGGCGCCGTGAAACGCGCTCAAGGCGGTCGGATTGGATAAACTTAGCCCGCAACACTGAGCTCATGGACGGGCGTAGAGGCAAGATGAACCTTCTCGACAAACGGGCCACCTATCTCCATGAAGTCGACAGCTGCGGCGGCATCCGTGCCGCGGCTGAGCACCTGAGCGTCAATCCCTCGGTGGTCAGCCGACAGATCCGGCACCTGGAACGGGAACTCGGCATGGCGCTGGTCGAGCGCCATGGGCGCTCACTGCGCCTGACCGAGGCAGGACAAATGGTGGTGGAGAGCCACCTGGCCAAGAGCCGGCTAAACAGCGAGTTGATAGATACGCTGTCGCGACTACGCAACCTCCAGGCCGGCAAGGTGGTGGTCTCGGTGGGCGACGGTTTCGTCGACAGCTTCGTCAACCAGGTACTGGCCCGAGTCGCACAACAGTATCCCGACGTGCTGATCGAGCTCAAGACGGGCATCTACTACCCTCGGGAGCCGCACCACATGGTGATCGATGACGAAGTCGACATCGCCGTCACTTACGGTCCGGTCTCCGATCCCCGTCTGACGGTGCACTCCTTCGAGCGAGGGGCATTATGCGCCCTGGTCACGCCCGACCATCCGCTGAGCGGCCATCGCCAGGTGTCGGTGGAGGAGTTGGCGCGCCACAAGCTGATCTTCCTGCCCGACGCTTCCGGTTCACAGCAGTGCGTCAACGCCGTCTTCCGGGACGCCGGCATCCCTGTGACACCAGCCTATCGCTGCAACCTGCACTCCGTGTCACGGCGCATGGCCCGCTCCGGGGTCGGCGTGGCCTTCATGACCGCCGCCGCGGCCCAGGAAGAGATCGTGCGCGCCACTCTGCGCGCGATTCCTATCGATCATCCGGTAGCCCGCGCCACCCAGGGCAACCTGGTAAGAAGAACCGGCAGAAGGCTCTCGCCCGCTGCCGGTTATCTGTGGAAGCTGATGCTAGCCATGCAGTGAGCCAGACGTTCAGCTTGCCATCATGTACACCCCTGGACCGATCGGCAACCCCAGGCTCAGCCACAGCATCAGGAAGGCCGACCAGGCCAGCAGGAAGGTGACCGCCAGCGGCAGCATGGTGGCGATCAGGGTTCCCAGTCCCATGTCCGGCTTATAGCGCTGCATGTAGACCAGCGCGACGGAAAAGTAGGGGCTCATGGGCGAGATGATGTTGGTGCTGGAATCACCGATGCGAAACATCGCCTGCACGAAGGCTGGATCCAGATCGACCATCATCAGCATGGGCACGAACACCGGCGCCATCAGCGCCCACTGGGCGGACCCGCTGGTCATGAAGACATTGAGCACCGCGCTCATCACGATGAAGGCGCCCACCAGCGGCAGGCCGGTAAAGCCGGTGCTCTGCAGGATGTTGGAGCCTTCGATAGCGATGAACTGGCCAAGCTCCGACCATTTGAAATAGGCGATGAACTGCGAGATAGCGAAGAACAGCACCAGAGTCGGTGCCAGTTCGCGGGCGGCATCGGCCATGTGCTTCGGCACGTCCTGGGCCGAACCGATGCGCGCGGTGGCCAGGCCATAGGTCAGACCGATGGCGACGAAATAGCCGAACATCAGCGGCACCAGCGACTCGAGGAAGGGTGAAGGGATCAACCCTCCCGCGTCGTTGCGCAGCGGTGACGCCTCGGGATAGACGATCAGGAACACCAGCCCCAGATAGGCAAGGGTAACCCAGCCGACTCGCTTGAGTCCGCGGCGCTCGGCATCGCTCAGCTCATGGTGCTCGATCTGGACGTCGACCTGCTTACCCAGCGGCAAGGTACGCTGCAGGCGCGGCTCGATGACCTTGTCGATCACCAGGGTACCGACGGCGGCCAGTACGAAGACCGAACAGGCCACGAAATAGTAGTTGTCCACCGGCGATACGTAAGCGTCCGGGTCGACCAGGCGCGCCGCCTCGGTGGTGATCCCGGCGAACAGCGCATCGCCGACGGTGACGAACAGGCTGGCGTCGAAGCCTGCCCCGGCGGCCGCATAGGCCGCCGCCGCGCCTGCCACGGGATGGCGCCCCACCGAGTGGTAGACCATCGCCGCCAGCGGAATCAGGATCAGGTAGTTGGCATCCGAAGCGATGCTGCCGCAGATGCCGGCCATGAAGACCGCAAAGGTCAGCAGCGAAGGAGGCGCTTTGGCCACGCTGACTTTCATCAGGGTCGACATCAGCCCCACCTTGTCGGCCAGGCCAATGCCGAACATCACCACCAGGATGAGGCCGAGAGGCGGAAAGTTGACGAAGTTGCTCACGACGCTGGTGAACATGAACTGAATGCCATCGTCCGAGAGCAGGCTCCTGACCACGACCTCGGCATCGGTCTTGGGGTTGACCGCGGTGACCCCAAGCCACGACAGCAGCGAGGAGGCCAGGATCACCACCCCCGCCAGGATGACGAACAGAATGAAGGGGTGCGGCAGCTTGTTGCCGACTCGCTCGACGGCATGAAGCACGGCTTGCATAACGGGATTCCCTTGTAGCGTCTTGTAAGGTTATTGAAGGAAGCGACCGAGGTGCGTCAGTCGCTCGGCCCCATCAGGTGATCGACGAGCGCGACGAAAGTACCCGCGGCGACCGGCAGGATCGCGTCATTGAACTCATAGTGCTCGTTGTGCAGGTAGGCTCCCTGGTCGCCATTGCCGACGAAGAAGAAGCAGCCCGGCACTTCCCGCAGGTAGAAGGCGAAGTCCTCGGCCCCCATGGTCGGCATGTAGTCGAGCTGCTCGATCCGTTGGCTGATGCCATGAGTCCGGCCAGCCTCCAGCACCACCTGGGCCCAGTACGGATCGTTGACCAGCGGCGGCACGTGATGCAGTGACTCGATGCGATAGCTCGCGCCGTGCGCCTGGCAGACGCCCTGGACCACCTGTTCGAGACGGCCGGCCAGCGCGTCCCGGGCCTCGTCGCTATCGTTGCGGACATTGACCAGCAATTCCGCTTCGCCTGGGATAACGTTAGCGGCATCGCCAGCATGGAAGGCCGCCACCGTGATCACCCCGGCCCGCAACGGCGACTTTTGGCGCGCGGTCAAGCCCTGCAGCTGCTGCACGATGCTCGCGCCAACGTAGATCGGATCTACGGCCAGATGCGGCATGGCGGCATGGCCGCTGCGCCCCTCCACCACCACGCGGAAGGTGTCATTGCCGCCCATCGCCGAACCCGGTTTGACGAACAGCATGCCGGCCTCGAAACCGGGCCGGTTGTGGTAGCCGAAGATGGCGTCGACTCGTGGCGCCTCCAGCACCCCTTCACGAACCATCTTCTCGGCGCCGTTACCGCCCTCCTCGCCGGGCTGGAACAGCAGCTTGAGATGGCCCTTCAGCTTGTCGCGGCGCACCATGATCGCCTCGGCGGCCAACAGCAGGGTGGCGGTATGACCATCATGGCCGCAGGCATGCATCCGACCCTCGTGGCAGGAACGATGGGCAAACGCATTGGCCTCCCGAATGGGCAGGGCATCCATGTCCGCGCGCAGGGCGATAACCGGCCCGGGGCGGCCGGTCTCCAGCTCGGCGACCACGCCGGTCTGCGCCACGCCCTCGCGCACTCGGTATCCCAGCTCGCGTAGCCGCTCGGCGACCCTGGCGGCGGTACGCGTTTCCTCGAACTTGAGCTCGGGGTGACGATGGAGATCCCGCCTCAGGGCAACGGCATGCTCCAGTTGATTGTCATCAAACATCCTCGATCCTTGGCTAGCGTGAACAAGAGCCGCCGTAGGCTGGCCCAACGGCACGTGATCCAACCCAAGGACTATGAAAGCTGCCCGCCAGCGGAAGAAGGCGTGTGGAGGGTTCCCTTTGTTGCTCTGAGAGCAACGAAGGGCCCTCGAGGAGCGGGGCCTCCCGGGATTCAGGCCTCCTCGCCCCAGCCCGCGACTACGAGTTTGCCCCGCCCCCGGCCGCTCTCGATCCACGCATGGGCGCGACGCAGGTTATCGGCATTGATCGGCGACAGGGTCCGGGCGAGGGTGGTGCGCAATCGTCCCGCATCGATCTCGTCGGCCACCCGGTTCAGCAGCCGATGCTGCTCGATCATGTCCGGAGTCCGGTGCATCGGCCGGGCGAACATGAACTCCCAGTGCAGGCTGGCGGCTTTGGTCTTGAGGCCCGCCATGGGCATCGGCAGGTCAGTGTCGTCGATGGCGACGATGCTGCCCTGGGGACGAATCAGGGCGACCGTCGCCTCCCAGTGGCGCATGTCGTTGAAGATGGCCACGTGATCCACATACTCGAAGCCCAGGCCCTGAACCTGATCCACCAAGTCGCCCTGGTGGTCGACGCTGTGCTGGGCACCCAGCGACAGCACCCAGTCGCTGGTCTCCACCCGTGACGCCGTGGCGATGACCGTCAGGCCGGCGCGCCGGGCCAACTGGATGGCGATGGAGCCGACGCCTCCAGCGGCGCCGATCATCAGGATGCTGCGACCGGCATCGGCGCCGTCGGGGTCGATGCCGAGGCGATCGAACAGTGCCTCATGGGCAGTGATGGCGGTCAACGGCAGAGCCGCGGCCTCGGCATGGTCGAGGCGGGTGGGCTTACGCCCTACGATGCGCTCGTCGACGCGCTGATAATGCTGGTTGCTTCCGGGGCGAGTGATGTCACCGGCGTAATAGACCTCGTCTCCCGGCCGGAACAGGCTGACGTCCTCGCCGACGGCGACCACCACCCCGCTGGCGTCCCAGCCCAGCACCCGGGGCTGGGGCTCGACGCGGTCCTTGGGGGCGCGGACCTTGGCGTCCACGGGATTGACGGCCACGGCATGGACTTCCACCAGCAGGTCATGGCCATGGGGCACGGGGCGTTCCAGCTCCACGTCCCGCAGGGCGTGGGGATGATCGATGGACAGATACTCGGTTAGGGCAACGGCTTTCATGGCAGGCTCCTGGGGTGATGACGGCCGGCGAGCGCCGGACGCATGGGCAAGGTGGCACTCTCAGACATCGGCCGACGCCTCGAGATAGTCGATGTAGCCCTTGGCCCCACCCCCGAACAGGGTCTCGGGATCGAAGGGGCTCAGGGACCGTCGGGCCGCCAGGCGGCGAGGCAGGTCGGGATTGGCAATGAAGGGACGCCCGAAAGCCACCAGGTCCACCCGCCCCGAGCGCAGCAGCGCCTCGGCACGGTCCCGGTCGTACTTGCCGGCCACCATGATGGCACCCGAAAAGGCGCGACGCAGAGCGATCCGGAAGTCGTCGGGAATCTTTGGGGCGTCCTCCCAGTCGGCTTCCGCCAAATGCAGATAGGCCAGACCCTGCCGCTGAAAGGCCTCGGCAGCCGCCAGGATCGTCGGAATGACCTCGTCGTCGTGCATGTTGCGCTGGGTGATGAAGGGCGAGAGCCGCACGCCGGTCCGCTCGGCCCCGATCTCGCCGGCCACGGCATCGACGGTCTCGAGCAGGAAGCGCAGGCGATTGTCGCGGCTGCCCCCGTAGCGGTCCTGGCGCCGGTTGGCCGAACGGCGCAGGAACTGGTCGATCAGGTAGCCGTTGGCGGCGTGAATCTCGACGCCATCGAAGCCTGCCTCCCAGGCGTTGGCGGCGGCCCGCCGAAAGTCATCGACCAAACCCGGGATCTCCTCGGTGGCCAGCGCCCGCGGCACCGGACAGGGTCGCATGCTCCCCTCCCCGGTCCGTGCGTCGGCCACCCAGACGCTGGCGTCCGGCGCCAGCGCCGAGGGTGCCACCGGTCGGCCATCGGCATGGAAACTCTCGTGGCTCATGCGCCCCACGTGCCAGAGCTGCAGCACGATCCGCCCACCCCGTGCATGCACAGCGTCGGTCACCCGGCGCCAGCCGGCGACCTGTTCTTCGCTGTGGATGCCCGGAGTGAAGGAATATCCCTGTCCCTGGGGCGAGATCTGGGTCGCCTCGCTGATGATCAGGCCGGCGCCGGCCCGCTGGGCATAGTACTCGGCCATCAGGGCCGTGGGCACGTTGCCCGGATGGCGGCTCCTGGCACGGGTCATGGGCGCCATCACCAAGCGGCTGGGCAACCGCAGCGCACCGAGGTCGAGGGGGGTAAAGAGGTCCGTCATCACGCTCTCCTGGCAGTCATGGGGTTCGTCGACCGGCTTGCCGATCGCTCCGACCGCCTTTGTACACCCCCCGGACTTTTCGGATAATCTGACCTTTCTCAAAAACACTATTTGGAAAATCCGAACAATGATGCTGGAGCACCTGCAGGTCTTCCTGCGTATCGTCGAATGCGGCGGCCTGGCCGCCGCCGGGCGCGAGCTGGGGCTCTCCCCGGCCACCGTCTCAGAGCGCCTGGTTACCCTGGAGCGCCACTTCGGCGCACGTCTGCTCCACCGCACCACCCGTGCGATCAGTCTCACCGAGGAGGGGCGCGAACTGGTGGAAGGCGGGCGGCGGCTGCTGGCCGAGGCCGAGGAGCTGGAGACGCGGATCCGCCTCGGGGTCGAGCGCCTGGCCGGTCCGATTCGCCTCAGCGCCCCGCTGGACCTGGGACGCCAGCGCATTTCCCGGCTTCTCGACGAGGTGATGGACGCGCACCCGGAGATCAGCATCGAGCTGACCCTGCATGACGGTTACGTGGACCTGGCCGCCCAGGGCATCGACCTGGCGGTCCGCCTCGGCACCCTCACCGACAGCTCCCTGAAGGTTCGCCGGCTGGCCGACAACGCCCGGATCCTGTGTGCCGCGCCGGACTACCTGGCACGCCATGGCGTCCCCGAGCATCCCGAGGCGCTTCGCCACCATGACTGCCTGTGCATGCGCTTTGGGGACGCCATCGAGGCCAGCTGGCCCTTCGTGATCGACGGCAGGACCCGCCACCTGGCCGTACGGGGCCGTCGCATCGCCAACGACGGCGGTCTGGTGCGGGACTGGGCCGTGCGAGGCCTGGGCATTGCCCGTAAGTCGGAGTGGGACATCGCAGATGACCTCGCCGCCGAGCGGCTGGTGCCGCTGCTGCGGGAGTACGAGGGCGCGCCGGGAGCCCTGCAGGCGGTCTACCCCTCGGGTCGCGCCCCATCGCGGCGCATACGCTATCTGCTCGACACCCTGGTGAAGGCCTTCGGCAGCGATCCGACGCCGGCAGCCCTGGCCAGCCGCGGCGGGTAAGACCTTGTGATTTAATCAACTGATTAATACACTGGCCGATAGCGTCCGGACACGCCGGGCACCGCTCATCGGCCGTCGAGGATCGTCGCCATGCCCCCCTTCCCCCGCCTGCCGGCCGTCGCGCTACTGCTGGCCGGCCTCGCCCCGCTGCTGGCCGGCTGCTCGCCGGAGGCGGCGCCCCCCGAGACGCCGCCGCGGGTAGTGGCCAGCCATGTCATCCAGGCCGACGGCAACGGCGCCGTGACCCGGCTCTCGGGGCGGGTCAAGGCCGCCGAGCGCACCGCCCTGAGTTTCGAGATCCCCGGCGAGATCCAGTCCCTTTCGGTGGACGTCGGCGACACCTTCGCCGCCGGCGATACCCTGGCGAGCCTGGACGACGCCCGCTACCGCCTAGTGGCCCAGCAGCGTCGTGCGGAACGCCGGGAGGCCGAGGCCAGCCTGGCCGAGAAGCGTCAGGACTACCGCCGCCAGGCCAGCCTCGCCGACAAGGGCTACGTCAGCGATACCCGGCTGGATACCGCCCGGGCCGCCCTGGATACCGCCGAGTCCCGCCACGCCTCGGCCCAGGCCGCCGTGGCGCTGGCCGAGCGAGACCTGCGCCTGACCACCCTGACAGCACCCTATGCCGGCTCGGTGAGCCAGCGCCAGGCCGAGCCCGCGGAGCGGGTCGCCGCCAACCAGACCGTCCTCGAGGTGATCTCCGACCGCGAGGGCTTCGAGGTGGAGACCAGCGTGCCCGAGACCCTGGTCGGCGCCCTCGTCGAGGGCAACATCCACGAGGTCCGCCTGCCCGCCCTGGGCGACGCCTCGAGCCCCGCCACCCTGCGCCGGCTAGGCACCCAGCCGCGCTCCTCCAACGACTACCCGGTGATCCTGGCCGTGGACGAGCCGCCCGCGGGCCTGCGCTCCGGCATGACCGCCCGGGTGGCGCTGTCGCTGCCCGCCGCGGACGGCGCCGCCGGCCTGCCGATCCCGCTCACTGCCCTGGTCTATGACGGAGAGGACAGCGCCCATGTGCTGCGCATCGACGACGACCATCGCCTCGAGCGGGTCGACGTCGAGGTGCTGCGTCTCGAAGAGGGCCGCGCCCGGGTGCGCGGCGCCCTGGCTCCGGGCGAGCGCATCGTCGCCCGGGGCGCGGAGTTCGTCGACGCCGGCCAGGCCGTGAGCCTGCTCGGCGAGGGCCCGGAACGCTACCACTGAGGTCCTCATGAACCTGAGCCAGATCGCCTACCGCCGCCGCCCCGTCGTCTACCTGGCCACCGTGCTGGCCATGCTGTTCGGCCTGTACAGCTACTTCACCTTGCCGGCCCGTGAGGACCCCGAGATCACCGTTCGCGAGGCGGTGGTGACCACCGCCTTTCCCGGGCTGCCGGCCGCCCAGGTGGAGGAGAACATTACCAAGCCGCTGGAGGAGAGCATCCGCACCCTCGGCGAGGTCGAGCGCATCGCCTCGACCTCGATGCGCGGTCGCTCGATCCTCCACGTCGAGATCCAGGACCGCTACTTCGACCTGGACCAGATCTGGGACGAGATGCGCCAGCGCGTCGAGGCCGCCCGAGGCCGGCTGCCGGAGGGCACCCAGGACCCGGTCATCAACGACGACTTCGGCGACGTGGCGGTGGTCACCGCCGCGCTCACCGCCGAGGACTTCCCCCAGGCCGAACAGCAGGAGATCGCCGAGCACGTGCGCGCCGCCCTCTACGGCGTGCCGGGCACCCAGAAGGTCGAGCTGCTGGGTATCCAGGAACAGCGGGTGTTCATCGATATCGCCGAGGCGCGCCTGGCCGAACTGGGCCTGACCCCGGGCGAGCTCGCCGAGCAGATCCAGAGCCGCAACATCTATCCGCCGGGCGGCGTGCTGGAAACCGGCGACCAGCGCCTGGCGCTGGAGGTCTCCGGCGAGTTCCCGACCCTGGAGGCGCTGGGCGACACCGAGCTGCGCCTGCCCGACGGCGCCACCCTGCGCCTGCGCGACCTGGGCGAGATCACCCGCGGCTACGAAGACCCCGCGGACAAGGCCGCCTACTTCAATGGCGAACCGGCCATCGTCTTCGCCGTGTCGATGCTCGAGGGCGAAAGCGTGCTCGACTTCGGCCATGCCGTGCGCCAGCGCCTCGACGAGCTACGCGCCGGCCTGCCCGCGGGCTACCGCCTCGACATCATGACCTTCCAGCCCGAACAGGTGGCCAACGCCGTCTTCGGGGTGACCCAGAGCGTGCTGCAGACGCTGGCCATCGTGCTGGGCGTGGTGATCCTGTTCCTCGGCATGCGCACCGGGCTGATCGTCGGCTCGATCATCCCCACGGTGATGCTGGTCACCCTGGCCGTGATGGGGCTCACGGAGCTGACCCTGCAACGAGCGAGCCTGGCCACCCTGGTGATCGCCCTGGGCCTGCTGGTGGACAACGCCATCGTCGTCGCCGAGGACTTCAAGACCCGCCTGGAGGCCGGCCGCAGCCGCGATCAGGCGCTGGCCGAGACCGGCGGCGAGCTGGCCCTGCCACTGCTGTCGTCCAGCCTGACCACCATCCTGGTGTTCCTGCCGCTGATGCTTGCCGAGCACGCCGCCGGCGAGTACACCCGCTCGATCTCGCTGGTCATCGCCATCACCCTGCTGGCCTCCTGGGGGCTGTCGCTGACGGTGACCCCGGCGCTGTGCCATCGTTTCCTCAAGGCACCGCACGCCGGCACCCAACCCGACGCCCCCGGGGGGGCTCCCAACCTCTCCGACCGCGCCTTCAACTGGGTCTCGCGGCGCTACGGCCGCTGGCTGGCCCGTATGCTGCACCACCGCCCGCTGTTCCTGGCCGCCATGGCGCTAGCCCTGGCGGCCGGAGTGGCAATGATGCAGGCGGTACCCAAGAAGTTCTTCCCCGACTCGGACCGCAACCAGGTCCTGGTGACCATCGACTTCCCCTCGGACATCGCCGCCAACAGCAGCGACCGGCGCGTTCAGGCGCTGAGCCGCGAACTGCTCGAGGCCCCGGCGCTCGGCGACGACGTCACCGGCGTGGCCGCCTACTCGGGCTTCGGGGGCCCACGCTTCGTGCTCTCGCTGACGCCCCTCGACCCGGCCCCCAACAAGGGCTTCCTGGTGCTCAACGTGGCCGACCGCGAGCGGGTGGCGGCGGTGATCCAGGCCACCCGGATGCTGCTGGCGACGCGCCACCCGGACCTCTCGCCACGGGTCACGCGGATGTTCCTCGGCCCTTCGGACAGCACCCTGCTACAGGTCCAGGTCAAGGGCCCGGACCGTGAGGTGCTGTTCGCCGCCGCCGGCGAGGTGGAAGCGCTGCTGCGTGACCTCGACGGCACCCGGGACGTACGCCAGAGCTGGGAGGCGCGGATCCCATCGCTGGGCGTCGAAGTCGACCAGGCCCGGGCGCGGGCCGCCGGCATCACCTCCGAGGACATCGCCCGCTCGCTGTCCGGCGCCCTCGACGGCTATCGCCTCAGCCACTATCGCGAGGGCGACGACATCATCCCGGTGGTAATGCGCTACGCCGACGAGCAGCGCGAGAGCCTCGCCCACCTCGGGGCGCTGACCGTCTACCCGCTGGGCACTCCCGGCGAGGGCGTGCCGCTCAACCAGGTGGCCGAGCTGCGCCTCGACAACGGCTACTACCGCATCGACCGCGAGAACCTGGTGCGCACCATCACCGTGGAGGGCCGCCACCGCACCCTCACCGCCGAGGACATGGTGCCGCGCCTCGAACCGGCGCTGCGCGAGCTGGAGGCGGACCTGCCGCCGGGGCACTGGCTGGAGTTCGACGGCGTGGTCAAGGAATCCCGCGAGGGCCAGGCCGCCCTGCAGGCCAACCTGCCGCTGTGCCTGGGGCTGATCGTGGTGCTGCTGGTAGCCCAGTTCAATTCCTTCAAGCGCCCGCTGGTGATCGTCGCCACCATCCCGCTGGTGATCGTCGGGGTGGCGCTGGGGCTGCTTGCCAGCGGCGCGAACTTCGGCTTCATGGTGATGTTGGGCATCTACAGCCTGGCCGGCATCATCATCAACAACGCCATCGTGCTGATCGACCGCATCGATATCGAGCGTCGGGATCCGGCGCTGTCGGGACGCGATGCGGTGGTCAAGGCCTCTGCCCGCCGGCTGCGACCGATCCTGATGTCGGCGGTCACCACCATCCTCGGCTTCCTGCCGCTGATCGTCGGCCGCGACCCGCTGTTCTACGGCATGGCCGCCGCCATGGCCGGGGGGCTCGGCGTCGGCACCCTGATGAGCCTGGGCGTGGTGCCGGTGCTCTACAGCTACCTGTTCGGCATCGACACCCGCGAACCGTCCCGGAGGAACCGCCCATGACCGCGTCCGCCGCCGAGACCCGCGAGCGCCTGATCCAGGCCGGCATCCGGCTGTTCGGCGAGCACGGCTACCGGGCCACCAGCACGCGCATGCTGGCCGAGGCCGCCGAGGCCAACATCGGATCCATCGCCTATCACTTCGCCAACAAGCACGGCCTCTACCTGGCGGCGGCGGGCCACATCGCCGACCAGCTCCGCGAGCGCCTGGCGCCGGGGGACGCGCCGGATGCCCCCACCGACCGCGACGCCGCCCTGGACTTACTGCGCGAGGTGGTACGGCGCATGGTGCGCACCTTCGCCGCCGACGACGACTGCCGCCAGTGGCTGCTGTTGGTGATGCGAGAGCAGATCCATCCCGGCGAGGCCTTCGAGATCCTCCAGGGGCGCGCCTTCGGCGTCGTCCAGACCCGGCTGGCGACCCTCATCGGCCGGCTCACCGACCGCGCCCCGGACGACCGCCGGGTGGTGCTGGAGACCCACACCCTGGTGGGTCAGATCGTATTCTTCCTGATCGCCCGCGAGCCGCTGCTGCGCCGCCTGGGGCTCGAGGCCCTGGACGCGACGACCCTGGCCGAGATCGAAGCGGTCCTCGACGGCCACCTGGACCTCTATGCCCCGCCGCCCTGTTAGACTCTTCCGCTCGACGCGACATGCCGCCCTTCTGGACAGCGCCGCCCTCACCCGCCACGGAGCTCCGCCATGACCACCGACGCCCCGACCCTGCATATCGCCGCCGCCCTGATCGAGGACGCCGAGGGCCGGCTGCTGCTGGTGCGCAAGCGCGGCACCACCGCCTTCATGCAGGCCGGCGGCAAGCTGGAGCCCGGCGAGTCCCCCGCCGCCGCCCTGGCCCGGGAGCTCGAGGAGGAGCTGGGCCGGCCACCGACGCGTCTCGAACCGCTTGGCGAGTTCACCGCTCCGGCCGCCAACGAACCCGGCCACGAACTGCGCGCACACCTGTTCCGCGCCGAACTCGAGGGGCCACTGCAAGCCGCGGCGGAGATCGCCGAGCTACGCTGGGTGACCCCAGCCGAGGCCCTGGCGCTGCCGCTGGCACCGCTGACCCGCGACCGGGTGCTGCCACGGGCCAGCCTGGCCACGGCCTGACCATGCGCCAGGCAATCGTTGGCTATCACCGCGACGAAGAAGGCCACTGGGTGGCCGAGCTGGCCTGCGGGCATGGCCAGCACGTCCGCCATCAGCCGCCCTGGGCCGATCGCCCCTGGGTGACCACCGAGGCCGGGCGACGCTCGCGGCTGGGCCTGGCGCTGGAGTGCACCAAGTGCGACCGCGGCGAGCCGCCGGACCGGCCGTGAACGCGCACCGGGGAATCCCTGGCCCACTTCTTGCTTGGCCATTGGGGCGGTCCTCTGCGGTAGGATGGAGGCTCGCCGACCACCACCTGCATCGCCACCGGAGGAGCCCGCCTTGGCCATCGCCCTGCTCTACAACGCCCTGATCTTCCTTGCCGCCGCGGTACTGATCGTGCCGCTGGTCAAGCGCTTGGGGCTCGGCGAGGTGCTGGGCTACCTGGTCGCCGGGGTGGTGATCGGCCCCTCGGCGCTGGGGCTGGTCCCCGATGCCGATGCGGTACTGCAGTTCTCCCAGGTGGGTATCGTCTTCCTGCTGTTCGTGATCGGCCTGGAGCTCAAGCCGTCGCGCCTCAGGCTGATGCGCAAGGCGGTGTTCGGCTTCGGCAGCCTGCAGGTGGCCATCACCACGGCGCTGCTCACCGGCCTGGCACTAGCGGCGGGGCTCACGCCCGCCGCGGCCCCGGTGGTCGGCTTCAGCCTGGGGCTGTGCTCCACGCCGCTGGTGCTGCAGCTGCTCGGCGAACGCGGCGAGCTTTCCAGCCGCCACGGCCGCTACGCCTTCGCCCTGCTGCTGTTCCAGGACCTGGCCGCCATTCCGGTGCTGGCAGCCATCCCGCTGCTGGCCGGCGACGATCCGCTGGCCGGCGGCTGGGGCCATATGGTGGGCGAGGCTCTGATCGCCGCCGGCGCCTTCGCCGGGCTGATCGTCGGCGGGCGCTACCTGCTGAGGCCGCTGTTCCGCTTCGCCGCCGGCACCCGCAGCCGCGAGGTGTTCGCCGGCACCGCCCTGCTGGTGGTGATCGGCGCCGCCCTGCTGATGGAGCTGGCCGGGCTGTCCATGGCACTCGGCGCCTTCATCGCCGGGGTGCTGCTGGCCGACTCGGAGTATCGCCACAGCATCGAGGCCGACATCGAGCCCTTCCGCGGCCTGCTGCTGGGGCTGTTCTTCATGGCCGTGGGCATGACCGCCCAGATCGGCCTGCTGGCCGAGCGCCCCGGCCTGGTGCTGGGCCTCGCCGCCGCCCTGCTGGCCGCCAAGTGGCTGAGCCTGGTGGTCGCCACCCGCGCCTATCGCGGCGACTGGAAGGTGGCGCTGAACCTGGGCGCGCTGCTCTCCCAGGGCGGCGAGTTCGGCTTCGTGCTGCTTACCGCGGCGGGTGCCGCCGCCCTGCTGGATCCGGCGCTGGTCGGCCTACTGGTGCTGGCAGTGTCGCTGTCCATGGCCGCCACGCCAGTGCTCGTCCAGCTACATGCGCGCCTGATCCGACCGCTGTTCAAGGCCGGCAAACCGCGCCGCGACTTCGACCGGCCGCCCCAGAACGGTCCCCAGATCATCATCGCCGGCTTCGGACGCTTCGGCCAGATCATGGGGCGCATCCTGCAGGGGCTGAAGATTCCCTACACGGTGCTCGACATCAACGCCGAACACGTCGACGTGGTACGCCGCTACGGCAACGAGATCTACTTCGGCGACGCCTCGCGCCTCGATCTGCTGGAGGCCGCCGGGGCCGACAAGGCCCGGGTGCTGGTGGTGGCAGTGGGCGACATCGAGACCTCGATGCGCATCGTCCAGCGGGTCAAGCGTCGCTTCCCGCACCTGCGCCTCTACGCTCGGGCCCGGGACCGCTACCACGCTCAGCTGCTGATGCGCGCCGAGGTCGCCTACATCATCCGGGAACTGCTGCCGGCGAGCCTGGAGCTGACCCGCGAGGTGCTGGTCGGCCTCGGCATCCCTCGCGACCAGGCCCAGCACACCGTGGATACCTTTCGCCCCCATGACGAGCGCGCCCTGGAGCGCCAGCTCGAGGCCTTCGGCAACAAGCAGCAGCAGATACAGACCATCCAGCAGGCCGCCCGGGAACTCGAGGAGCTGTTCGAAGCCGACGAGGACGTCGCCACCACCGCGCCCGGGCGCCCCGCCGAGCGTCGCTGAGCCGACGCGACGCGAACCGCCGTCACCAACGAAAAACGCCAGGCCCCGCCCCCGGAGACGGGAGCAGGCCTGGCGACGGCGAGCGAACCTCAGATCAGGCGCCGGCGGTCTTGTGCTGACCGATCGGCACCTCGGGAACCGCCTCCATGCGCTCGCGCTCCTCGGAGATGACCGCCAGGGCCTCCGCCTCGCTGCGTCGCGACGCCGGGGTCGCCAGGCTTACCGCCACGCCGGCCAGGGCCGCCAGCAGCACCGCCGGAATGCTCGGGTTGCCCCAGTAGGCGTTCCAATCGGCATTGGCGATGATCGCCAGCGACGTCGCCGAAGCCACCACCAACGAGGCGATGGCCCCCTGCCAGTTGTAGCGCGGCCAGAAGCGCCCCAGCATGCCGCACACGAACATCCCGGCCAGCACCGTGGACACCATCCGGGTGATATAGGAGATCACATTGTCGGAGGTCAGCGCGAAGGCCAGCGCCAGGCCGATGGTGGCCACCAAGCCCACTCGCGAGAACAGCACCACGTGGCGAGCCGAGGGCGCACGGCCCTTGACCAGCACGTAGACATCGCGAATCAGGGTGGTGACGCCGGCGATGGCATCGCTGCTGGCGCTGGACATGGTCGCCGACAGGCCGGCCACCAGCAGCAGCAGGCCGAGCCCCAACGGCAGCACCTCGGTGGCCAGGTAGGGAAAGGCAAAGTTGCTGTTCTCGAGGTCGGGATTCAGCGCATGGGTGGCCATGCCGATGATCGCGGGGACGATGGAAAACGCCATGTACAGCACGCCGGTGATCAGGAAGGAGCGTCGCACCGAGCCCACCGAGGCTCCGGAGTAGATGCGCTGGCGGAACGACGGGGTGGCCAGCACGCCGACCGCGATCACCGTGGACAGCGAGATCGCCGGCAGCAGGCCAATCTTGTCGATGGCCAGGAAGCTCGTGGCAGAGTCGTCGAGCGCCGCGGTCATGGCGTCAAAGCCGCCCACCTCGACCACCGCCACGCCGGCCATCAGGAAGAAGCCGACGAACAGCACCAGCGCCTGCACGGTGTCGGTCCATACCACCGCCATGTAGCCGCCGATCACGCAGTAGACGCCGAAGCCCAGCGCCACGATGATCTTGGCCTGCCAGGCAGGGATATCGGCCATCCACGCCAGGTAGAGTCCGCCGCCGAGAATATGGGCGCCAAGCCAGCCAATGCAGGCGATGTAGATTAGCATCGCCACGACATTGCGCACGATGCGGTTGGCGCCGACGTAGAACGACAGCTCCTCGCTCATGGTCATGAAGCGCAGCCGCCGGATGCCGGAGAAGCACAGCGCCAGCAGCAGCACGCCGATGGAGCCGCCGATGCCATAGAGGGCGCCGCCCCAGCCGCTGGAATAGCCGAAGCCCACCGCGCCCATGCTCGAGCCGGTGCCGACCATGGTCGCCACCGTGGTGCCGACGGTGAGGAACAGCGGCACGCTGCGCCCGCCGAGCAGGAAGTCATCGCCGGTGCCACGGTCGTTGCGCGAGACCCACCAGCCGAAGCCGATCATCGCCAGGATATAGACGAAGAAACTGCCGAGGAAAAGGTGACTGTTCATACAGACCTCTTATACTTGTCGTCCCGGTCGTTGCCGCGATCGGGACAGTGGACGTTTGCCGTTTGCTGTGCCTGGCGCCGGGTCCTTGCCGGGATCCGGCGCCTCCTGTTGTTCTTGGTATCGCGTTACTGGTTCGGGTTGTGGATGTTGCGTGCAATGTCGACGTCACGTGGCGTCCGGCGGCCCGTCTGCCTGCCGCCCCTGAGCGTCAGGCGCGGTCGGCGCGATAGCAGGTCAGGTCAACCTCGACCTTGCAGTCCACCACCAGGTCCTGGACGCTGCAGATGCGCGCCGGCGGGTGATCGCGGAAGAACTCGGCGAACACCTTGTTGAACGACGAGAAGTAGCGCGCGTCGGTCAGCACCGCGGTGACGTGCACCACGTCCTCCACCGAATAGCCCGCCTCCCGGGCGATACCCAGGGCATTGTCGAAGGCCAGCCGCGTCTGCTCGACGATGCCGCCCTCGACCACCTCGCCATCGGTCATCGGGGTCTGACCCGAGACCTTCAGCCAGCCGCCGGCTTCCACCGCGCGGGAGAACGGCAGCTTCTGGCCGCCGGTACCGACGCCGCCTTCGGCGCCATAGCGTGTAATGCTCATGAAATGTCCTCCTGATGGACGTGTTGATGATGAGAAATGGCGATCTACTGGCCGGGTGACGGGCTCAGCCTTACGCTTCGCCGCAGCATGCGCCCGGTGCGCGTCCTGCCCGGCGCGCCGTCGGCATAGGCCGTGGCCCCGTTGACCACTACGCGCAGGATGCCGCGAGCCGGCGACACCGGAGCGTCGTAGTCGGCGGTGTCCTCGAGGGTCGCCAGGTCCAGCAGCACCAGGTCGGCGTAGGCGCCCTCACGGATCTCGCCGCGGTCGACCAGGCCGAAGGTGGCCGCCGAAAGCCCGGTCATCTTGCGCACCGCCTCGGGCAGCGGCATCAGCGCCAGGTCACGGCTGTAGTGGGCCAGCACTCGCGGGAAGGCGCCCCACAGCCGAGGGTGCGGATGCGGATCGTTGGGCAGGCCGTCGGAGCCGACCATGGCTAGCGGGTGCGTCAGTACCCGGCGCATGTCGTCCTCGCTCATGTTGTGATAGACGGCCCCCGCCGGCTGAAGGTGTCGAGCAGCCTCCATCAGCGACAGCCCCCAGTCGCCGGCGATATCGGCCAACTGGCGCCTGGCCTGCTCGGGATGCGGTCGCGACCAGGTGATGGTGATGGCGATCTCGTCGGTCACCTGGCCGAGGTCCAACGTCGAGGAGCCGGCGGTGTAGGGATAGCAGTCGCAGTGCACCCGCTGGCGTTCGGCGGCGCCCTCCAACTGGGCCAGGGCCCGCGGCGCCTGGCCCCAGTTGCCCGCCCCGGCGCACTTGAGGTGCGAGATGACCAGCGGCGCACCGCCCCGGCGCGCGGTATCGAAGGCCTCATCCATGGCCGCCGCCTGGCCGGCGAATTCGTCGCGCAGATGAGTGGTATAGAGGCCGCCGGCCTCGCCCACCGCCGCCACCAGCGCCGCCATCTCGCTGTCGGGGGCGTGAAAGGCGTTGTGATAGGCGAGCCCGGAACTCAGGCCCATGGCCCCTTCCGCCAGCGCCTGCTTCAGAGTCGCACGCATCCGCGCGATCTCGTCGGCGCTGGCGGGGCGGTGGAAGTCGTCCATGACCTGGCTGCGCAGGCTGGTATGGCCGATCAGCGCCGCCACGTTGACCGCCGGCCGCGCCAGCTCCACCGCCTCGGCGTAGGCCGCGAAGCTGGGATAGGCGAAGTCGACCGCCTCGCCCAGCAGGTTCATGGGGTCCGGCACCTCACCGGTCAGCGTCACCGGCGCGGCGCTGATGCCGCAGTTGCCCACCACCACTGTAGTCACGCCCTGGGAGAGCTTGGGCAGCATCTCGGGGGCGCGGATCACGTTGGTGTCGTCATGGGTATGGACGTCGATGAATCCCGGGGTCAGATAGAGCCCCCGGGCATCGAGCGTCTCCTCGGCGTCGTGCCCCTCAAGGTCACCCACGGCCACGATGCGCTGGCCGTCCACGGCCACGTCGGCCGTGAAGGGCGCACGCCCGGTGCCGTCGATCACCTCGGCGCGGCGAATCAGCAGGTCATGGCGCATCTCAGTCTCCCAGCGGCTGGCGGTTGTCGCCGCCGCGGTGGTCGTCGAGGGTGATCTTCAGGCGGCGCAGCTTGTCGCGCGCCTGGTCGCGATGGCGCAGGGCCAGCTCCAGGGCGAGGACATCGATGGCCGCCATCAGCGCATAGCGCGAGGCGGAGGGATGCAGGATGAAATCGGTCTCGCGGGCGGCGATCGGCAGCACCAGGTCGGCATTGTCGGCGAGCGGCGAGCCCACGGCGGTGATGGCGATCACCCGGGCGCCGTACTGGCGCGCGACCTGGGCCGACTCGACCATCTCGGGCGTATAGCCCGACACCGAGAGCACCACCACCACGTCGGCGGGGTCCAGCGTCGAGGCCACCATCCGCGGCAGCAGCCCCTGGGGATAGGCGCTGACCGCATAGCCCAACCGCACCAGGCGGAACTGCAGCTCCTGGCACATTACGCTGGAGCCGCCGCCGCAGCCGAAGGCGATGATCTGGCGAGCGCCGTCGAGGCATTCGACGGCACCGGCCACGTCGGCCTCCAGCAGCAGTTCACGGTTGAGCGCTAGGGTCTGGGTGGCGATGTCGTACACCACGCCCGGCCCCTCGGCGGGATCGGCGTCCTGGATGAAGCGCCGCCCGGCGGCCAGGGCGCGAGTCAGGCGCAGCTTCAGGTCGCGCACATTGGCGCAGCCCACCGAGCGCGAAAAGCGGGTCACCGTCGCCTCGCTCACGCCGGCCCGGTGGGCAATGCCGGTGATGCTGGCCTCGGTGACGAAATCGATGTCCTCGAAGATCAGCTCCGCCACCTTGCGCTCCGACTCGCTCAGCGAGCCGACGCTGGCGGTGATGCCGGAGAGGATGTCGATCTGTTGGCTCATGGGTCGGTTCCTCCGGCGTCGGCAGCGATCGAGCCCGCTCGACGACGCCTGGCACTGGCATGGATCATGGAACTCACGCTATGTTAGTTTCTAACAAGCAGTCAAGTTTATGTGAAAATTTCAAACAAAAGTCGCAGCCACCATCGCATCGGGCCCACCATCACCGTCGTATGATGGAGGCCTGCCGACCCTCACCGGAGCACCCCATGACGCACATCACAACCGACACTTCCCCCGCCTGGCAGGGCGGCCACAAGGGCACCCTGGAAACCGGTCGCGACCTGCTGACCGATGTCAGCCTGCCCGCTGCCGTCATCCACGAGGCACCGCTGGCCCACAACCTGACCTGGATGCAGGACTTCACCCGCCGCCACCGGGCCGAGCTAGCTCCCCATGGCAAGACGACCATGACGCCGGCGCTGTTCCGTCGCCAGCTCGAGGCCGGCGCCTGGGGCATCACCCTGGCCACCCTCCCCCAGTGCCGAGCCGCCTTCGCCGAGGGCGCGACGCGCCTGCTGCTGGCCAACCAGCTGGTCGGCCGCGCCAACATGGCGATCGCCGTCGAACTGATGCGCGCCGGCGCCGAGCTCTACGTGACCGTGGACGGCCACGCCAACGTGGCCGAGCTGGGCGAGGTCTTCGCCGCAGCCGGCCTGACGCTGCCGGTGCTGATCGAGGTCGGGGTAGAAGGCGGGCGCTGCGGCTGCCGCAGCGACGAGGACGTGATGGCGCTTGCCCGCGACATCGCCGCGCGGCCAGGGCTGATACTGGCCGGCCTGGAGGGTTACGAGGGCGTGGTTCACGGCGACGATCCGGCGGCCGGTATCCGCGTCTACGCCGAGCGGCTGGTGGCCAATCTGCATCGGCTGGCGGGAGAGGAACTGTTCGGCGTCGAGGCGCCGATCGTCACCGCCTCGGGCTCGGCCTGGTACGACCTGATCGCCGAGGCCTTCCGCGACGGTGGGCTGGAGGGGCGCTTCACTCCGGTGCTGCGCCCGGGCTGCTATGTGGTACACGACCACGGCATCTATCGCGAGGCCCAGCGTGGCGTGCTGTCACGGCGCCCGGACCTGCACGAGGGCCTGCGCCCGGCGCTCGAGGTCTACGCCCAGGTGCAGTCGCTGCCGGAGCCGGGGCTGGCCATCGTGGCGCTGGGCAAACGCGACATCGGCGTCGACCAGCTCCCCGAGCCGCTGGTGCGCTATCGCGAAGGCGGCAGCGTCGCGGAACCGCTGTCGGTGGACGGCTGGCGGGTCACCAAGCTGATGGACCAGCACGCCTTTATCGCCCTGCCGGAAGGTGCCGGCGACGTGCGCGTTGGCGACATGCGCGTTGGCGACATGCGCGTTGGCGACGTGCGCGTTGGCGATATCATCGCCTTCGGCGCCTCCCACCCCTGCCTGACCTTCGACAAGTGGCGCCGGATCCACCTGGTCGATGAACGCCTGAACGTCATCGACACCTGGAAGACGTGCTTCTAGCTCTTTCAGGGCCGCCGAGTATCAAAGGCCACGCTGCGTACTAACGCAATGACGGGCATCCCGGTGCGCAGCCCCATCTCGTCGAGAGACTTGCGGGTCAGGCGGGCACGCAGCACCTGCTCGCCGAGCCGCAGGCGCAGTTCCACGGCGGCCCGCCCCGGTTGCGGTGGGCCGATCTCCTCGACCGTGGCATGCAGCCGATTGCGGTAGCTGGTGGCGCCGGGCTCGTCGAGGGCCAGCGCCACCTCGCGCACCGGAATGCGCACCCGCAGCCGGCTACCGGGGGCGGCGTCCACGATGGGAATGGTCAGCGGCTGACCGTCGGGCAGGCGCAGCCGGGTCAAGGCATAGTGCGGCTCGTGGCCTTCCACCGTTGCCGTGATCAGCGAAGCGGCATCGAAGCCACCGAGCTGGTCGGTGAGTTCGAAGCGGGTCAGCAGGTCATCGAGCGGCCCATGAGCCAGGACCCGACCCTGCTCGAGCAGTACCAGGTGATCGGCGATGGCGATCAGTTCGTCGGTCTCGTGGCTGACGTAGACGATGGGAATATCGATGTCACGGGCCAATCGGGCGATGTAGTCCAGCAGTTCCTGCTTGCGAGCCCCGTCGAGACCGGTCAGCGGCTCGTCCATCAGCAGCAGTCGCGGCTCGCTGAGCAGCGCCCTGCCGATCGCTACCCGGCGCGCCTCGCCGCCGGAAAGGGTCGCCGGAAAACGCTCCAGCAGATGCCCGATCCCCAGCAGCTCGACGATGTCGTCCAAGCGCGCCCGCGCCGTACCGCGCATGCCGTAGGCAAGATTGCCGCGCACCCGGTAGTGGGGAAACAGCCGCGCCTCCTGGAACACCACCCCGAGACGCCGGCGATGAGGCGGCACGAACCGTCGACGCCGGGTATCGGTCAGGGTCTCGTGGCCGAGCCGAATGCTGCCGCTGTCGGGGCGATCGAGGCCGGCGATCAGGCGCAGCAGGCTGGTCTTGCCGCTGCCGGAGGGGCCGAACAGCGCCGTGACACCGCTGGCAGGCAACGTCAGCGACGCCTCGAGGCGAAAGCCCCCCTGACGCTTGTCGACCGTCAGTTGGAGATCGTCCCGGCGCTGCGGATGCAGATCATGGGTCGGGGTAATCGAGGACATGGACGACGGCCTGGTGGAAGGAAGTGTCAGCCATCGCGCTCACTCAGGCGACGGCGGGCATGGCGGGCCAGCCACTCAGAGGCCAGCAGAGAGAGCATGGCGATGACGATCGAGAGCACGCACAGGCGGGCCGCAGCGGCCTCCGCACCGGGCGTCTGGATCAGCGTGTAGAGCGCCAGCGGCAGGGTACGGGTTTCGCCGGGAATATTGGCCGCGAAGGTGATGGTGGCGCCGAACTCCGACAGCGCACGGGCGAAGGCCAGCACGCTCCCGGTCAGCAGTCCGGGAAAGGCCAACGGCAGGGTGATGGTGAAGAACACCCGCCAGCGGCCGGCACCCAGGGTGCTGGCGGCGGCCTCGAGCTTGACGTCGACCGCCTCCAGCGACAGGCGCACGGCGCGCACCAGCAGCGGGAAGGCCATCACCCCGCCGGCCACCGCCGCGCCCTGCCAGGTGAACGGCAGGGTGACCCCGAACCACTGGTCCAGCCACTGTCCCAGCCAGCCCTGGCGGCCCAGCGACAGCAGCAGCAGGTAGCCGACCACGACGGGCGGCAGCACCAGCGGCAGGTGCAGCACGCCGTCGAGCAGCGCCTTGCCGCGGAACTCGCGCCGCGCCATCAGCCAGGCCAGGGCCACGCCGGGAACCAGGATCCAGCCGACCGCGACGCCGGCGACCCGCAGGCTGATCAGGATGGCCTGCCACTCGGCCTCGGAGAGCATCAGCGCCGCCACCGATCACTCGCCGTTGCCGGCGGCGGGCGAGAAGCCAAAATCGGTGAACACCGCCAGCGAGGCCTCGCTGCCCAGCCAGTCGCGAAACGCCTGGGCGGCATCGCTGGCCGGCGGGTTGACCAATGCCACCGGGTAGGTGATCGGCGCATGGCTATCCGCCGGGAACAGCCCCAGCAGGCTCACCTTGTCGCTGGCGCCGGCATCGGTCTGGTAGACGATGCCCAGCGGTGCCTCGCCTCGCTCGACCAGCGCCAGGGCGGCGCGAACGTTGTCGGCGCGGGCCAGTCGCGGGGCCAGCGCCTCCCACTCGCCGAGGGATTCGAGCGCCTGCCGGGCATAGATACCCGCCGGCACGTGATCGGGATCGCCCACCGACAGGCGCTGATCGTCCTCGAGTAATGCCGCGAGCGATTGCCCCTCGCCGGGGGTGACGTCGTCCAGGCCGCTGTGCGGCGAGGCGATCAGCGCCAGGCGATTGCGCAGCAGGTCCTGGCGATCCGCCAGCTCGATGCCCTGCTCTCCCAGCCAGTCCATCCACTTCTCGTTGGCCGAGAAATACAGGTCGGCCGGTGCACCGTTGGCCACCTGGCGCGCTGCCGTGGAGGACGAAGCGTAGACCGGCACCACGTCGACGTCATGGCTCGACTCGTAGCGCTCGATGGCGGCATTCAAGGCATCGGTCAGCGAGGCGGCGGCGAACACCTTGACCGTCGGTTCGGCCTGGGCAAGCGGAACGACGCCCAGCAGGCCAAGCAACAGCATGCCGCTGGCCCGGGCGAAGACGCGCGGATGGCGTTGGATGGTCGACATGACGACTCCCGTTGTGTACGACTGGAAATAGCGGAAATACCATAGTCGTTCGACCGGGCGCTGCCAAGTGCCGGCCACGACGCGCACCACGGCCTCAGTCGTCTCCGCTGGCCGTGATCAGCTCGAGCAGCGCCCGGGCATCGTCGCAGGCCTCGGGGTCCAGCCGGCGCTGCAGGGTCCGGTAGCGGGCCAGCAGTTCCTCGCCCAGCGGCGTGAGGTGCGCCCCGCCACGTCGGCTTCCCCCGGTGCTGGTGGCGATCACCTCGCCCGGCAAGTGACGATTCATGGTCTCGATCAGCTGCCAGGCCTTCTTGTAGCTCATGTTCAGCGACCGGCTCGCCGCGGAGATCGAGCCCTCGCGGGCGATCGCCGCCAGCAGGTCGGCCTTGCCGGGCCCCAGCACCACATCGCGGTCGGCGACCAGCCGCAGTTGGAAGGTGGGGCGATCATGGCGGGTTCGGGTCATGGGCGTTTCCTCATCGACAGGGGAATGGGCAGGCCAGGCCACGGGCAAGGGTCAGGGCGCGAGGCGCCACCAGTCGGGCAGCAGCGCGCGATTCTCGGCGCGGTCGAAGCGATCGTCCATCAACACCACCACGCCGCGATCCTCGGGACCGCGGATCACCCGCCCGGCGGCCTGGACCACCTTGATCATGCCCGGCACCCGATAGGCATAGTCATGGCCGCGCCCGAAGCGCGCCTCGAGCCGCGCCTCCAGCGCCGCGTGGTAGGCATCGAAGGGGGGCAGGCCGAGGCTGGCGACGAAGGCGCCGACCAACCGCTCGCCGGGCAGGTCGATGCCCTCGGCGAAGGCGCCGCCGAGCACGGCGAAGGCAACGCCCGTCTCGCCGGGCACGAAGCCGGCCAGGAAGGCCTCGCGCTCGGCCTCGTCCATGCCGCGGCGCTGGGCGCGCACCGGTATCTCGGGACAGGCCTCGCGAAAGCGCGCCAGCGCCGCTTCCAGGTAGGCGAAGCTGCTGAAGAAGGCCAGGTAGTGGCCCGGCCGGCGCCGGAACTGGCCGGCCAGCTCGGCGACGATGGGGGCGAGCGACGCCTCGCGGTCGCGCAGCCGGGTGGAGACATCCGAGCGCAGCCGCACCTCGAGCTGCTCGGCGACGAAGGGCGCCGGCACGCTTCGCGTCACGGCGTCGCCGGGCAGGCCCAGCAGGTCGCGATGATAGCCCGGCGGGCTCAGGGTCGCCGAGAACAGCACCGCGCAGCGAGCGGCGCGAAAACGCGGCGCCAGGAAGTCCGCCGGCACCAGGTTGCGGATCGCCAGCCTCGCCCGACCGCGGCCGTGACGCTCGAGCTCGCACAGCGAATGCTCACCGAAGGTCTCGGCACGGCGAGCGAACGCCAGCGCCTCGAACAGGAACTCCTGCAGCGCCGGGTCGACGCCCGTCGGATGCTCGCCCAGGTAGTCGGTGATCGCCGCCACCGCCTGCTGCAGGGCGCCGAGCAGCCCGCCCGGCACCGCCTCCAGCGCCTGCCACTCGCGTTCCTCGACCTCGCGCAGCAGCGCCTGCCAGTGCCGCGACAGTCGCGAAAGCGGCTTGGACAGCGCCGGCGGCGCGGCCTTGCGCAGCCGGTTGAGCCGGCGCTGGTCGAGCGACGCGCTGTACATGCCGCGGGCCCGGTCGACCAGGTTGTGGGCCTCGTCCACCAGCACGCCCAGGCGTGAGCCATCCGCCTGCATCAGACCGTGGATCAGGGCGCCGTCGTCGAAGTAGTGATTGACGTCGCCGACCAGCACGTCGGCCCAGCGTGCCAGCTCCTGGCCCAGGTAGTAGGGGCATACGCCGTGCTCGAGCGCCAGCTCACGCAGCGACGCGCGATCCCAGAAGCCCCGGGCCACGGCGTCGCGCCGCGCCGCCGGCAGCCGGTCGTAGAAGCCTCGGGCCAGCGGGCAGGACTCGCCGTGGCAGGCGCGGTCGGGATGCTCGCAGGCCTTGTCGCGCGCCACCAGCTCGAGCACCCGCAGCGGCAGCCGGTCGGTCTCGTCGGCGGCGCCCAGGTCGCTCAGGGCATCCAGCGCCAGGCGCCGCCCCGGCGTCTTCATGGTCAGGAAGGCCAGGCGGTCGAGGCCCTGACGCGGCATGGCGGCCAGCAGCGGATAGAGGGTGCCGAGCGTCTTGCCGATGCCGGTGGGCGCCTCCGCCAGCAGGCAGCGGCCGGTAGCGGCGGCGCGATAGGCGTCCTCGGCCAGGGTCCGCTGACCGGGGCGGAAGTCGCCGTGAGGAAAGGCCCGCGCGCCGAGAGCCGCGTCCCGCACCGCGCGATGCTCGGCCTCTTGATCGGCCCATTCGGCGTAGGCGTGGCAGTGGGCCGCGAGACGCGCCCACAGCTCATCGGCGCGGGCCTCGCGGGTCAGCACGGTCTCGCGACCGGTGGCGATGTCCAGGTAGACCAGCGCCAGCGTCACCGCGGCCAGGCCGCGCTCGGCGCACAGCAGCGCGCCGTAGGCCTCGACCTGGGCCCAGTGCAGCGCGCGCTGGTTGGCGGCCATGCGCTCGAGGCTACCGCGATGTGTCTTGACCTCCTCCAGGCGGTTGGCCACGGGATCGAAGCCGTCGGCGCGGCCGCTCACGGTCAGCCCCTCGAGGGTGGCAGACAGCGCCACCTCGGCCTCATAGCCATCGCCGCGCCGGCTGCGCACCCGGGCGTGGCCCTCGATGCCCTCCCGAGCGCTGGGCGCCGGGGTGAAGCGGTGGTCGAGATCACCCTCTCGGGCGGTGAACTCGCACAGCGCCCGCACGGCGACGCGAAGGTCCGCCGGCTCGTTCACGGGGCCTCCCAGCGCACATGGCTGACCGCCACCGGAATGTCATGGGCGTGGAAGAAGGCCAGCCAGCGGCGCTGGTTGTCCTGCAGCCGATCGCCCGGCCCCTTGACCTCGATCAGCCGGTAGCCGGGACTTTCGGTATCGCTGCCAGGCAGGAACTGGATCAGGTCCGGCAGGCCGGCGCGATGGGTCCGCGGATCGTCGAGCAGGCGTTCGAAACAGGCCCGCAGGTGTGCCGGCGGAATGGCGACCAGGGCCCGCTCCAGCAGCGCCTCGCCGATCGCCCCCCAGTGCACGAAGGGCGAGGACAGGCCCCAC
The DNA here is from genome assembly GCF_043496985.1 of Halomonas sp. B23F22_20. NCBI lineage: Bacteria > Pseudomonadati > Pseudomonadota > Gammaproteobacteria > Oceanospirillales > Halomonadaceae > Halomonas > Halomonas sp. B23F22_20. The sequence continues at coordinate 172,604 of NZ_JBIEKH010000006.1, read as the reverse complement.
TTGTCGCGGAAGCGCTCGCGGATGGTGGCCCGATAGCGGCCGTCGTCGAGCTCGGCCAGGCAGGCGTCGAACAGGGCACGGCGCCGGGCTACGAAGTCCTCGCGGCCGAGATCGGCGGGGCCGCTGTGGAAGGGGTGGAAGAAGGCGCCGGGCAGCGGCGCGAAGATCGCCTGCCAGCACAGCAGGCCGAACAGCCCGGTGATCAGGGCGTTCTCGACGTAATGCACCGGCGCCTCGGGCGTGGACAGATGCTCGGCCACCGCCCGCTCCACGCCGCCGGGAGAGGCAGGCAGCGTCAGGTCGAGCCGCTCGGGCACCGGCTCTGGCTCGCGGGGCGGCGCCGGCAGTCCCAGCTTGCGGCACAGCCGCGGATGCAGGCGGGCCAGCGCCTGGCGCTCGGCCTCGTTCACCGACTCGGCCGCCTCGATCAGCCGATGGGCCAGCGCGAACTCGCCGCGCCGCTCGAGCAGGCGCAGCCGGCGAACGCGCGCTTCGCCGAGCCCGGCGGCCGCATAACCTTCCAGCGCCGCTTCGGCCTGGCCCCGGCGCTCGGCCTCGCGGCCCAGCTTCAGCAGCAGCCGCGCTCGACGGGCGGCCAGCCAGGCGTTGTCGGGCGCCGGCGGCACCTCGGCGGCCAGTGCGACCGGGCACTCGCCGTCGTCGAGACGCTCGCGAAGACGATGCAGGGCCAGGTAGGCGTCGACCTCGTCGCGACGCTGGAAGGCCCGGGAATCCGGGCCGAAGGGCACGCTCTCGAAGCGCTGCAGGCCGAGTTCGGCGAGCACGAACTCCGCCCAGTCCTGGCGCAGGTTGCCGAAGAACATCAGCCGCAGCCGGTCGCAGAGCTCCATCAGGGTCAGGCGCACCACGCGATCCGGCGCCGCCGGCCACCAGTCCTCCAGCCGGCGAGGTTCGAGCCCGCGCTCGGCCATGGCCGCGTGCAGCGCGCCTTTGGCGACGCTTCGGGTCAGGCCCGCCGCGGCGATCTCGCCGGCCAGAGCCTGGCGCAGCTCGGCCAGGCGAAGCTGGCGAAACAGCTCGTCGAGGGGCAGCGCCGGGGCATCATCGACCCAGCCGCTCTCTACCAGCGGGCCGAGCGCCGCCTCGGCGTCACCGATCTCGTCGTAGGCCAGTCGCGAGACGCGAAAGTGCTCGCCCTTGCGCATCACCATGCGCACCAGCAGCGCCCGGGAACTCCGGGGCAGGGTCGGGAAATCGGCGAGGAAGGCGCGCTCGGGCTCGCTGAGCAGATCGCCATGGCGCGCGGCCACCCAATCCAGCACGCACTGAAAGTTCGCCAGATAGTAGAAGGGGTCGTCCAGGGAGGCCGTGAGCGCGGCGGCAGACGTGACGCTGTTCATGGCACCATGGTATCAGCCCCGCGCCGGCTGGTGAGCCTCAGCCCTTGTCCTTTTCGGGCAGGCGAAGGGTCAGGGTATCGCCGCGCATCTGCAGGCCGAAGCGCCCCAGGAAGCTCATGCCCAGCAGCACCACGCCATCCTCGAGCCCGGGCACGATGGCCCCGCGCACGTCGTGGGCGACCAGCCCGCCGAGCCGCACCTCGTCGAGGCGGGTAAAGCGCCCGCTGACGCGCCCGTTGGCGGTGGAGAACCTGGCTTCACCGAGCCGCGGCAGGTCGAGTCGCTCGGCCAGATCGGCCGGCACGGCCACCTGGGTGGCGCCGGTATCGAGCAGCATGGTGACCGGCTCGCCGTTGAGTCGCCCGGTGGCCACGAAATGGCCGGCGGCGTTGCGCGTCAGGTTCAAGGGGGCGCCGTCCACCGACTCGACCAGTTGGGCATTGGGGTTCATCCGCTCCTCGAGCATGCCCTGGAACCACCAGGTCCCAAGCCCGATGAACAGCACCCAGAAGGCCAGCATCATGCCGAGCCCCGTGCGTTTCACCTCGCTGCCGCGCTCGCCCATCGCGTGCTCTCCTCGCCCTTACCCGACATCATCATGACACTGGACGCCCGAGGCTGCCCATGCTGGGATGGGCCTTTCGTCAGCCGCCAGGATGTCCCATGAGCGACACCAGCCCCACTGCCGCCACGTTCGATGCCGGCACTCTCTACCGACTGTTTTCCGGCGCCATCGCCCCGCGCCCCATCGCCTGGGTCTCCACCATCGATGCCGCCGGCCGAGCCAACCTGGCGCCTTTCTCGTTCTTCAACGTGGCCAGCGTCGATCCGCCGGTGCTGGCGTTCTCGCCGCTGCTCGACGGCGAGGGCAATGCCAAGGACACCCTGCGCAACCTCGATGAGGTCGGCGAGTGCGTGATCCATATCGGCGGCGAGGCGCTGGCCGAACCGCTCAACGCCACCAGCGCCAGCCTGCCCCGGGGCGAGGACGAGTTCGAGCACGCCGGCCTCTCCAAGGCCGCACTGGGGGAACTCAGGGTGCCACGCATCGCCGAGGCGCCGGTGGCCTTCGGCTGCCGACTGCGCGAGGTGATCCGCTTCGGCGACCGCCCTCGGGCCGGCAACCTGGTACTGGCCGAGGTGGTGGCGGTCCACGCCGACCCCAGCGTCTGGGATGGTCGCCACGTGGACATCGACATCCTGCGTCCGATCGGCCGACTGGCGGGCGCCGACTACAGCCGCACCACCAATCGCTTTGCCCTCGAGCGGCCGCAATAACGCGAGGCAGCGAGGCTCAGCGCGGGCCCCGCTCCTCGAGAACCGACGCTTGTCCCGTCTCGGCAAGGCCCCCGTCGGGGGCGTCGCCGGCCCGCGCCATGTCCATGCCCACCAGGATGGCCAGCGAGATCAGCACGTAGGCGGCGAAACGTTTCCATGCCCGGATCATGCGTCGCTCCTCACGGCACCATGGCCGATGAAAGACAGATTGGCGCGGCTTGCCGCAGGGGCGTCGACAGGAGGATTCAGCGTGGGCATGGCGTTTTCTTGTGTCCTTGAGTGAGCTTCTAGCATACCAGAGCCCGATGGACCGCCCGAGGAGGCCCGGCGTCAGCTGCCATTGCGGGCCTCCCAGTCTCGCGCCGCCTGCATTCCCCGAGCCTGGTCGACGAACAGGCAGATCAGGATAGCGACGACGAACAGCGCCGCACACAGCAGGATCGAGGCCTGCAGGCCGACCACCGACTGCAGCGCTCCCAGGCCGATGATGCCCACGACCCCGGCGAGCTTGTTGGCCAGCCCCCAGAAACCAAAGAACTCGGCGGCCTTGCGGCCGGGAGAGAAAAGCCCCACCAGGGCGCGGCTGGCGGACTGGCTCGAGCCCAGGCTGAGCCCCGCCAGGCAGCCGACCAGCAGGAACAGGTGCTGGGCCTGCCAGTCGAGGCCGAGCGCGGCGTTAAGCCAGGCGGTGAGCGACGGCGTGGCCCAGATGGCCAGGATGGCCGCCACCCACAGCACCAGCGTGATCAGGTAGGTGACCCGGGTGCCGATGCGGTCCTGGATGGCGCCGAAGCCTAGCGCCCCGGCGGCGGCAGTGATCTGCACGATGATGAACATCAGGTTGCGGACGGATTCCTCCCAGCCGATCACCTGGGCGCCGTAGATGAAGGCGAAGGCGATAATGATGTAGACCCCGGCCATGGAGAACAGCAGCGACACCAGGAAGGTGGCCAGGTCGCGAAAGCGACGCAGCTCGTGGAGGGTGGTCGAGACCCGCTGCCAGGCGATCGCCCGGTAGGAAAGCGCGACGGGCTGCGGCGTGCCGCGCTCCTTCACCCACAGGAAGGTGGGGATGGCGGTGATCAGGAAGAAGCCGGCGGCGAAGGGCCCGACCCAGCGGATGCGCTCGAAGTTCTCGGCGCTGGCCTCGCCCAGCACCACCAGGGTGAAGCCGGCGGCGAACAGCCCGCCGACGTAGCCCAGCGCCCAGCCGAAGCCGGAGATGCGACCCAGCGATTCGGGCGGGCCGAGCCCCGGCAGGAAGGCGGCGATGAAGGACTCGCCCATCGAGTAGGCGTAGTTCGAGACCACGATCAGGATCAGCCCCAGCCACACGTAGCCCGGGGCGACGAAATAGAGCAGCGCCGTGGCGACGATGGTGACCACGTAGCTGGCGAACAGGAAGCGCTTCTTCTCCGCCCGATAGTCCATCACCGCCCCGCACAGCGGGCCGGTGATCACCACCAGCAGGTAGCTGGTCGCCAGCGCCAGGCTCCACAGGAAATTGGCCAGCCGGTAGCCGTCGCCGCGGTCGCCGACGATCACCGTGGTGAACAGTTCGCCGAACACCACGGTGATGATCAGCAGCGTGTAGGCCTGGTTGGCGAAGTCGAACATCGCCCAGCCCAGGATCTCCTTGCGCGAGGCCCAGGGCGTCGCGGGCGCATCGGTGGCGGTAACGCTCATGGCGGGGCATCCCTGTCGAGAAAGGGGCCAAGATAGCAGCCGCGCATCTCGCCGACTATTGGCGTCGGGCTTCCCCTTCGACCTGTCCCCGGCCCCGGTGCTCGTTGGTCGCGCTACACCAGGTCCCGCGGGATCGTCTCGTCCCAGGTGCGGGCGAAGATGCGGGTCTCCCCTTCCCAGGCGTCCAGGGTGGCGCGCAGCCGGAAGTTGTCCGGATCGCTGGTCATCAGGGTACGGGTCAGGGTGCGCACCTCCCAGTCGCCACGCTTGAAGCTGCGTTCCCACTCGGTCCAACCGCTGACGCTGTCATAGCTGCCATAGGCGTAGCGGTAGCGTTCGGTGACTCGGGCGGCGATCTCCAGGTCGATGTCGTCGAGCCGGTAGCGCCCCTCGTCGTTGATCACCTCGAGCGTCGTCTGGTCGTTGGCCAGGTCGCGGATCACCCGCCAGCTCTCCTGGGTCGGCTGGATCAGGGTCTTGGCGATCGGTGCCGCGCCCTCCGGCTCGAGGAAGGCCGGCAAGGCGGTCTCCTCCACCGGCTGCGGCGCGCGCACCGGCAGCACCAGCCGGCTGCGCCCGGGACACAGGGTCAGCTTGACCGGCCGCGGCGCCGGCCAGGCCAGCGGCCAGTAACTGGTGGACAGCGCCAGGCGAATGGCATGGCCAACCGGGAACTGCTGGGCGATGTGCTTGAGCGTGACGGTCACCCGGTAGCGACGGCCCGGTTCCAGCGGCTCGGGCTGCTCATCGCTGTCGCGATGGGTGAGGTTCAACAGGCCGTAGGAGACCCGGGTGGCCTTGTCGTCCTCGGCGACGTCGATCAGCCGCAGCGCCACCATGGCCACCGGCTGGTCGGCCTCGAGCTCGAGCTCGACGGAAGGCGCCCCGCAGATCTCCACCGTTTCCTCGAGGCGCGGGGTCTGGAAGATCAAGGCCCCGCCGTCCTCGTCGCGCTGATCGTGGGGCAGATCGGGAGGAGCGTTGTAGGAACACCACTTGCCGGCGTAGAGCCCCACCGAGAGCGGCGAGCGAATGGCGAGCTCGGCCGCGTCATCGACGCCCTCGGCCTCCGGCAGCAGGTCGTGGCCGGCGGTGAGCCGGAAAGAGGCGGGCACGATGCGCGGCGACGGCCAGCTCGGCTCGGCCACCCAGCGCCCGGGGCGCATCTCATAGCGCGCCGAGGGCGGCACCGATTCTTGCATCCACACTCTCAACATGGGCTCGTCCATGATCCCCGTGTCGCGGCCCTTGAGCCACTGATCCCACCAGCGCAGCGACTCCTGGAGGAACCCGATGGCCGGCCCGGGCACGCCCAGGTGCGGGTACTTGTGGGCCCATGGCCCGACCAGCCCCTTGCGCGGCACGTCGAGGCCGGCCAGCAGCCGGAATACGGCGTTGCAGTAGCCGTCGGCCCAGCCGCTAATGGCATAGACCGGGCAGCGGATGGCGGCGAAGTCCTCGCACACCGAGCCATGCCGCCAATAGGCGTCGCGGCGCTGGTGCTCGAGCCACTGGGCCAGCCACAGGCCGCTGCCGTCGAGTCGCTCGAGCCACATCTCCCGCCAACGCTCGCCGACCAGCGCCGGGTCCGGCGGGCAGGCGTTGCCATCGAACATGGTCGAAGCCCAGGACAGGTTGTCGCCCAGCAGGCAGCCGCCCATGTGATGGATGTCGTCGGCGTAGCGATCGTCGGTGGAGCACAGGGTAATCACCGCCTTGAGCGCCGGCGGGCCCAGAGCGGCGATCTGCAGGCCGTTGAAGCCGCCCCAGGAGATGCCCACCATGCCGACCTCGCCGCTGCACCAGGGTTGGGCCACCAGCCACTCGATGATCGCCACGCCGTCGGCCAGCTCCTCAGGCAGGTACTCGTCGGTGAGCACGCCGTCGGACTCCCCGGTGCCGCGAATGTCGACCCGTACCCCGGCATAGCCGTGGCCGGCCCAGTAGGGGTGGCTCTGGACATCGCGGGCGGCGGTGAGGTCACGCTTGCGGTACGGCAGGTACTCGAGGATCGCCGGCACCGGGTGTGCATCGGCATCCACCGGCCGCCAGATGCGCGCCGCCAGCCGGGTGCCGTCGGGCATCGGAATCCAGGTCTCCTCCTCCCGCACCACGCGGGGAAAATCAACGACGATGCGCATCCCTGTCCTCCTCGTTCAGCCCTCGATATCGTCGAACTCGAACGTCAGCCGGGCCGCCAGGCGCTCGTAGTCCTCGAGCAGGCGTTCCGCGCTGTCGGCCCCCATCCAGATGTAGGCCAACGCATAGCTGTAGCTGTCCTGCTCGGGCAGAGTCGACAGCCGCTGGCCCGCCGCCACCTGCAGAGCGATCACGCTGCCCGGGAAGTCCGCCTCCAGGGCGGCGATCTCATCGTCGCTCGGCACCCGGGCGGCCACGGCGTCGACGAAAAACACCCGGTAGAAGAACTTGGCCGCCACCGCATAGTCGCCCTGGCGATGGGGCATGTCGGGGCGTCGACCGAGCGCCAGGTCGATGGTGACCTGCTGGTTGCTGACCCCGTCGACCTTCTCGAAGAGGTCGCAGTGGGACTGGGAGATGCGAGTGTTGATCTCCAGCAGCCAGATGCGGTCCTGCACCTCGTCCCAGAAGTACTCGATGTTGAAGGCCGAGTTGTCGAAGCCGATGTGGCGCATCACCGTGTCGGTGAGTTCGCGCATCTTGGCCTGGACGGGGTCCGGCAGTCCCGAGGGGTAGCGGTAGTGGAAGAAGCTCAACACCTGAGGGTAGCGCAGCGAGTCGACGATGCCGTAGCTGACCACTTCGCCCTCGAAGACATAGCCCTCCACGGTGCACTGCCAGCCGCCGATGATCTCCTCGGCCATGCAGAAGTGGCCGTCCACCGCGGCGATCTCTTCCGGCAGCCTGGCCTGCTCGAGCACGGTGTTGAAGGGATCGGCGATCAGGCCGATCTCGTCTCGCAGACGCTCGATGGCATGGTAGAAGTCCTCCGGCGTGTCGATGCGAAAGCCCAGCCGCGAGCCGGAGGACTTGATCGGCTTGACGAAGAACGGGAAGTAGAGCCCGGCCTCGCCGATGCGGGTCAGGGCCTCGTCATCGAAGGGATCGAAGGCCGTGAAGCCGGGGATGTACTCGGGAATGACCTCCTTCTGCACCCGGCGGCTCCAGTACTTGTGCTCGCACTTGAGCAGGCTCGCAAGCGTTGGAGAGCGGGTGCCGAAACGCTCGCAGAGGATCGGCAGCATGGTCGAGACGGGAAAGTCCATGTAGCCGACGATGGCATCCACGCTGCCGTCGAAGGTCTCCAGCTGCGCGGTAGCCTCCTCGAGCATGGCGTCGATGTCGAAGACCTCCGTGTCGTAGACGGCCGAGGGGGCGATGACGCCATGAAAGCGGCAGCCGCCGGCCCCCCTCAGGTTTTCGAGTCGCTCCCGGTTGAAATCGTTGAGCCCCACCACGAAGACATTGCGCACGTCATCGCTCATGATCGCCCCTTGCGGCCAGCCGACCGCGTCATCGAGGCATCGCGGGCGCACCCCGGTTGCCTCCTCGGCGACAGCGCTGCCGCCTCCTTGGCAGCATAGTCCAGTCGGGGCGAGCTGGATCGACATCCCGGCATGCGGGACGCCTCGCCGCCTTCAGAACTGGGCCGGTCAGCCAGGATTCGGCACCGCCCCGTGCCGAGCCAGGCAGAATGCCGCTTTCACTGGCCTCGGGCGGTATCCTCGATGGCCTGGAGGGCGTCCTGCAGTTCCTGGAACAGCGACTGGGAGTGCTGGACCACCTCGCCGATGTCCTTGGCCGACGCCGAGGCGCGCTCGGCCAGCGCCCTCACCTCCTCGGCCACCACCGAGAAGCTTCGCCCCGCCTCGCCGGCCCGGGCCGCCTCGATGGAAGCGTTGAGCGACAGCAGGTTGGTGCGCATGGCGATCGCCTCGATGTCCTCGGCGAAGCGGGTGACCCGCTGGTTGGCAGTGGCGAACTCCTCGGTGCGCCTGGCCATGTTGTCGCGATGGGCGACATCCTCGGAGGCATCGCGCAGGAAGGCGGTATAGACGATGGCGTCGTCGATGCGAATGCGCGCCAGCGACAGGCTGGCCCATCCCGAGGTGCCGTCCTTGCGTACTACCTCGACCTCGCGAGTCTTGCCGACCAGACGATCCTCGTTAGTGTCGCGATTGCGCTGCACGTAGCCGTCGTGATGCCCACGGATGGCATGGGGCACCAGCATCTTGACGTTCTCACCCAGCACCTCGTCTCGCTGGTAGCCCCACAGCCGCTCGGCAGCGGCGTTGAAGAAGGTCACCCGGTTATGTTCGTCGATGGTCACCACGGCGTTGATGGCCTGCTCCAGGGTGCTCTCCATCAGGGTGCGGTACTGCCGCTGCTCGGTGATATCGCGCACGAAGGCCGTATAGCACTGGCGACCCTCGACCACGAAACGCGACAGCGCCAGGTTGACCCAGCGGACCTCGCCGTCGGCGCGCTCCAGCTGGACGTCGCGGCTGGTGCCGACGATGCGATCGTCGCCGTGGCGTCGATGGCGGTCGACGAAGCCGTCGTGTCGGTCGCGGATCGCACCGGGTACCAGGCGATTGACGTTCTCCCCCAGCACCTCATCGCGGCGGCGGCCCCAAAGCCGTTCGGCGGCGGCATTGAAGAAGGTCACCCGGTTGTGCTCGTCGATGCTGACCACAGCGTCCAGGCACTGTTCCAGCGCCTGGCGAGGCCCCTGCTCCGCTTCTCGCGCGGCCCCGACGTCGCGCACCACGGCGGCATAGCCCTCGCCGCCGTCGAGCATCACACGCGACAGGGCGATGCTCACCCGGCGCCGTCCCCCATCGGCTCTCTCCAGCCGCACCTCGCGATGCCGCCCCACCTGAACGTCATGGCCGGTCGTTCGGCTGGCCTGAAGATGATCCTGGTGTTCGTCGCGAAGCAGCTCGGGCACCAGCCGATCTACCGGCTGGCCAAGCACCGCGGCCCGGGACAGCCCCCAGAGGCGTTCCGCCGCCGCGTTGAAGCGAATCACCCGGTCCTCGGCGTCGATCACCACCATGCCGTCCACGGCCGACTCCATGACCGCCTCGGCAAGCCCCGCGTCGGCCTCGCTTTCCAGTACCGCCGTCCCTGTCTCGCCTGTTTGCCGATGCTGAACCGGCTGAAGCCATTTCTTGTAGTTCAGTTGCATGAGTCCCCCTGCGTCCTCCTGACGCTTTGTTATGTCATTCGACGTCGACCACGATCCGCCAATCACATGACACTTCTGCCACTTTAGTCCCAGCGATGGAGGTCCAACGTTTAATCGTGTCGCTAAAGTGCCATGAAGATCGGCCGAGGGGACCAAACGGCGGGAAAACAAAACCCCGGCATCGATCGATACCGGGGCAGGCAGGAAGCACGTCTCCGAGGCACGGCGACGATCGCCTAGAACGAGCCGTCGCGGTCTCCGCCGGTCTCGCGGCCAAGGCGTTCGACGGCGCCATGCCCTTCTCGAGTCAGGGTCTCCAGGCGCTCGATCTGCTCGCCTAGCCGCGGCAGAGCCTCGCGGCGATAGCTCGCCAGGTCGTCGACCGCCGCCATGACGTCGGCGAAGGCGCCCTCGAGGGCCTTCATGTCGAGGTTGGCCGAGGCGGCACGGGTCTGGATATCGACGCCCTGCTGGCGCAGCGCCCGAGCGGTACCGGCGATGGTCTCGCTGGTGGTGGCGTTGAGCGACTCGACCCGGTCCAGCACCAGCCGCTGGTTGGCTAGCGCCAGGGCCACGGTGGCGGCCACGCTCAGCGCCGAGACCGTGACGTTGAGTGCCCGGTCGACGCCGCGCATCAGCTCACGGTTGTTGCGGATGATCACCTCCAGCGCCAGCACGCCCTGCTGGCACACCGCCTGCTGCTGCTGGAGGTCGAGGATGCGCTGGCGCAGCGGGAACAGCAGCTCCTCCTCGACGAAGGCCCGCCGGTCGTCGTCGACGATATCATCGCGAGCCGCCGCCAGGCGTTCGTCGATCAACCGACCCAGCGCCACCTGGCGCTCGAGCTGGTCGAGTGTGCCCCGCATGGCCTCCTGATCGTCGGCGAGGGTCAGGTTGTCACGCTGGAGCATGTCGCGACCGCCCTGGAGATCGGCGATGATCGCTTCCAGCGCCTGCTGGGCGGTCTCGAAACGGTGAAAGTAGCGCTGCAAGCGGCTGCTCGCGCCCGGCAGCAGGCGGCGCACGCGGTCGAAGCGGCCGGGCTCCAGCCGATGGTGGCGCGGGTCCAGGGCATCCATGCGGCCACGCAGCGCGACCAGCGCCTTGGCCACCGGCCCGCCCTCTTCGCCGTGGCGGGCCAGCTGACGCAGCGGCGTCTTGAGCATCTCGCTCTGGCGAGCGGCCTGCTGCTGGAGCTCGAGGCCCATCTCGTCTACCGCCCGACGCTGGCGGGCGGTGGCCCCTTCGGCATCGTCGCCCAGGGTCTGGGCCACGAAGGCCTCGGCCATGGCGGCAAGTTCCGGATCCGCCTTGGCACGCCCGGCCTCATCCGCGGCCGGATGTTCCAGCTCCTCGGCAATGCGTTCCACGGGGGGCAGCGACAGCGGGCTGCCCTCGGGGCGAGGCGTATCGGTCATGGGGCTCTCCTGTTCAGGCGGCTTACTCGCAGTCTATCGCGTCTCGCGGCCGTAGCGCCCGGCGCCGTCGATGAAGCGGCGCAACTCCTCGCAGGCCTGATCGGCGCCGATCCGGGCCTGCGGACGGTCGGTGACGATCCGCGACAGCGCCACGCTGGTGTCATCGAGCGCGGTCAGCGCCGCCTCGTTGCGGGCGGCGAGCCGGCGCAGCGAGCGCTCGGTGTCCTCAATCAGCGCCAGCCGGCGGCGCAGGGCACTGGTCTCGTTGGCCGACAGCTGGTCGGCCTCCTGGCCGAGTCGACGGCGGATGAAGTCGATGTCGAGGCCGGCCACCCCGCGGACCTGGGAAGTCATGGCGGTGAAGTTGTCCACCGCGCCCAGGCACACCTCGACCACCAGCGATCGGGCCCGCTCATGGGCCAGCTCGCCAGCCGTGAAGCGCGAGGCCATCACCTCCAGCACATGTCGGTAGCGGCTGTAGAGACGGTCGACCTGGGCGGCATGGTCGGCACGGCCAGCGTCCAGCAGCCCCTTCTTGGCACGGCAAAGCGCCTGGATCACCTCGTCGGCATCGTCCGGAGGATGCGCAGGATCGAGCTCGCTGACGCCGGCCTCGCGGGCGTCTTCATGGCGTCGACGGTCCGCCTCGGCGCGCAGCATCTCCTCGAGCCGGCGCTTGTGACGGCGCGCCCGAAAACGCCGCCAGCGGCGTTCCAGCGGCAATTCCACGGCGATGGCGGCGAGCCCGGCCAACCAGCCGCCGAGGCTGGGGTCGAAGCCGCCCCACAGCGAGGTCAGCCACATCAGCAGGCTGATGAAGGGCACCAGGAAGACGTAGCGTACCGCCACCTGGAAACGGGTGGGGTGCTCGTTGGCCAGCGCCAGTCGCGGACTGGCCAGGCCGACCAGGCACCAGGGCAAGCAGGTCAGGAACAGGCCGTAGGCGGCTCCCTGAAGGAATCCCAGCATGGCGTCGTCGTGGCCTCCCTTCGAACGATCGCGTCGGTGTCGGCCTCATGATGAGGCCAGCGAGGCCATCCCGCCACCCCGACCCGCGCTTCACGACTCACCACTCACCACTCACCACTCACCACTCACGCACCATCATGATGCAACCGCCACCAGATCGCTCACCGCTGAGGCGCGCTTCCCATCGGCCCGGTCATGTCGCGGCTCGGCCTCACGGCGGTACTCGATGACCCCGTACCAACCCAAGCCCTCGTAAGTCTCGTATCCCGGCGTCTCGGCGAAGGCGACCAGGCGCCCGGCCTCGAGGTCATAGCCACGCTCCCGCCCCTCGGGCGCGAACTCGTAGGTCTCGCCCAGCGCCGCCTCGCCCCGGGAGTCGGCGATGATGCCGTGGCGGGCGTCGACCAGCATCACCCGGCAGCGCTCACGCTCTTCCTCTGACAGCCCCACGCCCTGCACCACGTCCATGGACTGGGGCGCCCAGTCGAAGAAGATGCCCAGCACGCCGACCACCTCGCCGTCCTCGCGGCCACCCTCGCGGATCGCGGTGGCGTAGGTGGCCACCGCGGCGTCCTCCAGGGACGGATTGCGCTCGATATCGGCGACGATGAAGTCGTCACCCGAGTCGGTGCGCAGCGCCCGGCGAAACCAGTCGTCGCGGGCGACGTCGGCGCCGATGGCCCCGGGATAGCGGTCGGGCCGGCCGGTCGAGATCACCCGCCCGTCACGGTCGGCGATCCACAGGTCCAGATAGACGGTGTAGGAGCGCAGGATGGTGGCCAATCGGTCGCTGGCGTGGGCCTGGCGCGCCGCGTCATCGGGCGCTTCGGCCGCCTCTACCACGGCGCTGTCGGTGGCCCACCAGCGCACGTCGCAGGAGCGCTCGAAGAGATTGCGGTCGATGATCTCCACCGCGTTCAGGGCCAGGTCGGTCAGGCGCTGGCCGCGGAAGTCGTCGACCATGGCCGTGCCCGCCTCCTCCAGCTCAGCGGTCTGGCGCGCTACCTCGTCGCGGAAGGTCCGGGCGATGCGCTGGATGTCGCTGGACACCTCGCCCATCTGCTCGGCGACCACGCCAAAGGCGGCCCCCGCGGCGCCGGCCCGCGCCGCCTCGATGCGCGCGTTGAGCGCCAGGATCTCGGTCTGGCGGGTGATGCTCTCGATGCGTCCGATCTTGTCGCGGGTCGCGTCGGACATGCCGTAGGCCAGGTCGAGGATGCGGTTCTCTTGCATGGACAGACTCCTTGGTGGCGATGGACCTCGCGGGACTTCAGTCATTGCTGATGCAATAAGCGGGCCTACCCCGTGGTATGCTCGACCCGCCGAGGAACATGACACGCCTTCAGGACCGCCCCATCGTGATCTCCGCCGACACTCTCGCCACCGCCGCCAGCCTGGCGTGGCACCAGCGCCTGGCCCAGCTGATCCGCAGCGCCGGCAGCACCGCCTTTCCGGCCATGCTGGAGCGGACCCTGCACGAACTGACCGGGTTCGACACCATCCTGATCAACACCTACAAGGGCAGCCATCGGCCGCTGCTGATTCACGACAACTATCCGCCGGGGCGTCGCGAGCAGGGCATCGAGCGCTACCTGAGCCAGGCCTACCTGCTCGACCCCTTCTTCAAGGCCGTCCACGACGGCCTCGACACCAGCGCCTATCGGCTGCGCGAGCTGGCCCCGGACCGCTTCGAGAGCAGCGAGTACTACCACCACTACTACCGCGCGCTCGGCCTGTCCGACGAAATCGGGCTGTTCGCCCGGGTCGACGCCGACGTGGTGATGGTGGTGTCGCTGGGCTTTCGCGGCGACGGCCCGCGGGTGACGCGTCGCGACATGCTGGCACTGCGCCATATCGCCCCGGTGGTGGATGCGCTGCTCGGCGAGTACTGGAAGTGGCAGGGGCACGGCTTCCAGGCCAGCCTCGAGGAGCGCGAGCCGGTGGAGGCGGCCTTCGACAGCTTCGGCCAGGAGGCCCTGACCCAGCGCGAGCGTGAGATCGTCCGGCTGCTGCTGGCCGGCCACTCCACCAAGTCGGCGGCCCGCGAGCTCGACATCAGCGACGGCACCGTCAAGGTGCACCGCAAGCACATCTACCAGCGCCTCGAGGTCTCCAGCCAATCGCAGCTGTTCCGGCTGTTTCTCGACCACGTGGCGCTGGTCTCCCGCCAGCAGGGCGGCTGACCCACGAGGCAAGGCCACTGCCGCCCCGATGGGCGGCAGTGGCCGCGGGCACGCCAGTCTTCGATTAGGCGGTTCGGGAGGCCGGACAGACAGCCGTGGCGAGCCGGCGCCGCTCGCTGCGATAGACCAGCACCTCGCCGATCGTCAGCGAGACCAGCACACCCCCGCCCACCTGAAGCGAGAACAGCGAATCGAAGGGCTCGCCCGGCACCCAGAAGAACAGCAGGATCGCCGCCGCGAGGATAGCGATGCACAGCGTGGAGAGCGGATAGCTGACCCAGCGTCCGCCGGGCAGTCGAAAGACTTCCTTACGGCCAGCATCGCGCCCGCGCAGGCGCAGGAAGGCCAGGTGCATGGCGATATAGGGCATCAGGAACAGGATCGCCCCGAAGGCGAAGATGGTCCAGAACAGCGCTTCGGCGCTGGTGGCCATCAATCCGTAGGTCAGCAGGATCAGCGAGGCGATCGCGCTGGTGGCCAGCGCCGCGCCGATGGGGGCGCGATGCGTGCGATGCTGTCGGGCCAGGAGGGCCGGCATCTCGCCCGCCTGGGCCGCCTCGGCCATCGACCGGTTGCCGCCCAGCGTCCAGGTCACCATGGTCGAGAAGAAGGTGAACAGCGCCGCGCCGCCGACCCCCAGCGCCAGCCATTGACCGGCCGGAACATCGCCGAACAGGCGCTGAACGCTCACCGCGATGATCGTCACGGTATCGATCTGATCGCCTGGCACCGCGGCGAGCACTCCCAGGGTCCCGAAGATGTAGAGCACCGCGGTGAGCAGGGCGGCCAGCAGCATGGCCCGCGGCACGTTGCGCGACGCGTGGCGGATGCGCTCGCTCTCGGCGCTGACCAGCTCGATCCCCAGGCAGCCATAGACGATCACCGGCAGGTAACCGAGTCCCGCCAGCGGATCGTCCAGCGCCGACAGGAAGCCGACGTCGTTGGCGAAGCCGTGGCGCACGCCCTGCCACAGGCCGCCGGCCCCCAGCGCGAGCACCACGAAGAACTTCAGCGGCGTGCCCAGGTTGGGAATCCACTTGCTCGCCGAGAGCGGCAGACAGTTGATCGCGGCGGTCAGCCAGCACAGCGCCACGCCGAGCGCGATCTGCCCCCACAGGGACAGGTCGGGCACATAGAGCGCGCCGACGATGCCGGCGAACATCAGGTAAATCGCCGGCATCCACAGCGCGATGTTGATCCAGTACAGCCAGGTGATCCGCGCACCCCAGCGTGCGCCGAAGGCGTTGCGCACCCAGGCATAGATGCCGCCCTGCTCCGGGTAACGGGTACCCAGCTCGGCGGTGACCAGGGTGTTGGGCAACATGAAGCACAGGATCACCACCAGCCACCAGAAGATCGCCGACTCGCCGACCGCCGCCGACAGGGCAATCTGATCGACCAGCAGGATCGCCGAGATGGCATAGAGCGTCACGTCCATCCCGGACAGGGTCTTGGAGGGAATCGTCGTCGGGTTCATTGCATGGCTCTCGTTCGTTATTGTCGTATGAGCGTCGCTGCGGTGCAGCCCCTCAACGTTGGTTGGCGGCCAGCACGTAGAGGTACTCCAGCGCCAGGGTGGCGGCCGTCAGGGCGGTGACCTCGGCGTGGTCGTAGGCAGGACTGACCTCCACCAGATCCATGGCCACCGGATTCATCCCCACCAGCCCGCGCACCAGTTTCAGGGCGCAGTCGCTGGTCAGGCCGCCGCTGACCGGGGTGCCGGTGCCCGGGGCGTAGGCCGGATCGAGGCCATCGATGTCGAAGCTGAGATAGGCAGGATGCTGGCCGACCCGAGCGCGGATCCGCTCGACCACCGCCGCCGGACCATGCTCGTTGACCCAGGCGGCGTCCAGCACCTCGAAGGGATGGTCGTCACGGTCATAGGTGGTGCGGATGCCGACCTGGATGGAGCGTTCGGTGTCCAACAGCCCCTCCTGCACCGCATGGAAGAACATCGAGCCGTGGTCGTAGCGGGTGCCGCCGGAATAGGTGTCGGTGTGGGCATCCACGTGGATCAGCGCCAGCGGCCCGTGATGGCGGGCATGGGCGCGCAGCGACGGCAGGCTGATGAAGTGGTCGCCGCCGAGGTTGAGCAGGCGCTTGCCGGCGCCCAGCAGCCGGGCCACATGGGCCTCCAGATTGTCCACCAGGCTCTGGGGCTCGCCATAGTCGAAGCCCAGGTTGCCGCAGTCGACCACCTTCAGCGCTTCGTCCAGGGCGAACCCCCAGGGCCAGCGCTCGCCCTCCCAGGCCAGGTTGGCCGAGGCCAGGCGGATGGCGTTGGGTCCCATGCGGGTTCCCGAGCGCCCCGAGCAGGCCAGGTCGAAAGGCACTCCGGTCACCACGACCTCGGCATCCGAGTCCAGCGGATCGGCAGCGGGAAACTGCATGAAGGTGGAGGCCAGGGTGGCATAGATACTGGGGGCCGCCTGTTGGTGGGACATCGTCGATCTCCTTGCGGGTGTCGGGTGTGGAATCGACGATAGGCAGCCGCCACCAATAAATGAAATGCATTGTCATCATGTGATGATTCATGCAACGAATGATCCATGTAAAACGGTTACCTGAGAGTCCTGCCATGCCCTCGCTGCATCACTTCGACCTCAACCTGCTGCGGGTCTTCGAGGCGCTGATGGCCGAGCGCCACGTCACGCGCGCGGCCCAGCGGCTCCACCTGAGCCAACCGGCCCTGAGCCATGCCCTCAAGCGCCTTCGCGAAGCCCTGGAGGATCCCCTGCTGGTCCGCACCGAAGCCGGCATGCAGCCGACGCCTCGCGCCCTGGCGCTGCTGCCGGACGTCCAGCGGGCCCTGGCGCTGCTGCATGACACCCTGGAGCCACCGGCCCCCTTCGATCCCGCCTCCAGCTCCCAGCGGTTCACGATCGCCACCACCGACTACTTCGAGGAAGTGCTCTATCCCCCCTTCCTGGCCCGACTCCGGGCGCTGGCCCCTCGGGTGACCTTCCAGATCGAGCTGATCACCCTAGAGGTGCTGCGACGAGGGCTCGAGGAGCGGCGGGTGGACCTGGTGGTCGGCCCGGAGGCCGGCGAGAGCATTCCCAAGGGACTGCTGCAGACCGCCTGGCTGACCGAGGAACTGGTCTGCCTCGCCGCCGACGACAATGCCGCCGTGGGCAACCGGCTGGGCCTGGAGCAGTTCGTCGATCAGCCACAGGTAAGCCTCTCGGACATCAGCGGCTTCCGCCACGGACGCGTCGACGCCTGGCTCGCCGCACGGCACCGGCAGCGGCGGATCGTCTCCCGCAACCTCAACTACATGGCCGCCGCGCGGGTGGTCGCGCAGAGCGATGCGATCATGGTGCTGCCGCGTCGAATGGCCAGGATGTTCGCCCACATGCTGCCGGTGAGGCTGGTCGCGCCGCCGCCGGGCATGCCTGACCTGGAGATGAGCCTGGTGCGACACCCCCTCTATGCCGCCGAGCGGCCGATCGCCTGGCTGCACGAGCAGCTGCTGGCGTTCGCCCATCATGTCGATGCCGCGCCCGCCTGAGCGCGAGCGGCGCGCCGCCCTGCGTCGGACGCAAGACGCCCCGGGGCCAGTGAATGAACCGGGCCCCGGGGCGTTCGCGCGACAGGTGACGGCGGCGACTACTCGGCGTCGGCCATCTCGGGCACCAGCCGGCGCAGCCGGGCGTAGACGACGGCATAGAGGCACAGCGCCGCCAGCGACCCCGCCGCGCCGAGCAGCATCACCGCGCCGTAGCCCAGCTCCCGGGCCAGCAGGAAGCCGGCGATCGCCGGGGCAGCGGTCTGGGCGAGCCCCTGGGCAGCCGGCACCAGCGCCGCGTAGCGGCCCGAGGCGTCGATATGGCTCAGGGTGCCGAGCTGGAAGATGTCGGTGAACAGCCAGGCGATGCAGAAGCCGAAGGTGCCGATGACGAAGGTGGTGGCCGATATCTCCATGGCCAGCAGCGCCAGCACCCCGGCCATGCCCACCAGTGCGGCCATCAGCACCCGCGACTGGCCGGCACGACGACTCAGCCACACCGCCGCGACGCAGCCGGCCAGGGTGAAGACGTTGCCCAGGGTCAGCACGTTGGCGATGAAGGTATCGCCCAGCCCGGCGTCGACTCCGGCGCGCTCGATGAACGCCCAGAACGAGCCGATGGTGATGTAGAAGCACGAGACCGCCAGCAGGCAGCACCACGGCAGCAGACGGGGCAGCCGCATGTCGGTAATCGCTTGGCGCTCGCCGGTCGCTTTCGCGGTGCCGGCCGGGGTGTGCGGGTAGAGGCAGGGAATCACCGCCAGGCACAGCGCGAAGGCCACGCAGAAGGCCAGGAAGATGCCGTCGATGCCCCAGGCCCCGGTCAGGTGGGGAATGGTGTAGAGCTCGATGGCGTTGATCGCCACCAGGCCGAACATCATGATGCTGAAGTTGCGCCCGGTCCGGGTGGTGATGGCCAGGCAGGCGATGCCGGTGGAGTAGCAGATGCCGCCGCCGAAGCCGGCCAGCACACGCATGGCCAGCAGGGGCTCATAGTCGTGGTACTGGGTCGACAGATAGTTGCCGGCAATCGCCACCAGGATGCCGAACAGCGCCAGGTGGCGCCGATTGAGGCGCGACACCAGTGCGGCGGTGGCCAACGAGGCCAGGAACATGCCGCCCAGGTCCGCCGAGGCCAGCCAGCCCACCTGCTGCTCGTCGAAGTGCAGGAAGTCGGCCCATGCACCGACCATCAGCGGCATGCCCATGACCACGGCATTGCCGACGAAGCTGATCGCCACGGCGGCGGCGATCGCCAGCGGATGGTCGACGCCGATGCGGGGCAGTCCCCGGGCTTCGCCCGGGACGGTGGTGGATTGCGTCATCGTGGATACCTCACTCGCTTGTTGGTTGTTGTCGAGTCGGTTCCGGCCGCAGGGGCCTCTGGCGCCCCGCACAGGCGGGGCACCGGCGGCCGCTGGGGCCGACTGTCGAGCTGGAGAGGAAAGGGCCAAGGCCGCCGCCGAGGGCAGCGGCCGGGCGCGCCGGGTCAGCCGCCGCTCGGCGTCGGGGCGGCGTACTGGGGCATGGTGATGCAGGCGACGTTGCCGCCGCCGAGCAGGATCTCGCGGGAGCCCTCGATGCCGACGATGCGGTGACGGGGGAACAGCTCAGCCAGGGTGGCCTGGGCGACGCGATCGTTGGGATCGCCGAACAGCGGCACCACGATCACCGAGTTGCCGGCGTAGTAGTTGATGTAGGAGGCGCAGATGCGGGTGCCAGCCTGGCGCGGGTGAGTGCCGTCGACCTGGTCCAGGCCTTCGGCCTCCTCGGCCGTCCACTCCAGGGCGCGCGGCTGGGGCATCTTGTGCACGGTGAGCTCGCGGCCGCGCGCGTCGCGGCTGCTCTTCAGCACCTCGTAGGCCTCCTGGTAGATCTCCCACTGCGGGTCGTCCCGGTCGTCGGTCCACTGCAGCAGCACCTCGCCGGGGCGCACGAAGCAGGCCAGGTCGTCGATGTGGCCGTCGGTCTCGTCGAACTTGCAGCCCCGCGGCAGCCAGATGACCCGCTCGGCGCCGAGGTAGTCCTCGAGGTGTCGGGTCACCGCTTGCTTGCCCAGGTGGCCATTGCGGTTGCGGTTGAGCAGGCACTGCTCGGTGGTCAGCAGGGTGCCCTGGCCGTCGCACTGGATGCCGCCCATCTCGGCGATGAACGGCGCCCGGTAGCGGTCCAGGCCTTCGATCTCGAGCACCTTCCGGGCGATCTGGTCGTCCTTGTCCCAGGGGAAGTACAGCCCGCCGTCGAGCCCGCCGTAGGCGTTGAACTCGAGGTCCACGCCGCGCACCTCGCCGGTCGCGTCGTTGACCACGAAGGCCGGGCCGCTGTCGCGGAACCAGCTGTCGTTGCAGGTCATCTCCACCACCCGCACCGAGGGCGGCAGCAGGCGCCGTGCGTTGGCGAACTGGGCCGCGGAGGCACATACGGTGACCGGCTCGCTCTCGGCGATGGCGGCGGCGATCTCGGCCCACACCCGCTGCGCCGGCTTGCCGCCGTTGCGCCATACGTCCGGGCGCTCCGGCCAGCCCAGCCAGCAGCCGGCCTTGGGTTCGAACTCACCGGGCAGCCGGAAGCCATCGGCCTTGGGCAGGGAGGTCAGCAAGCGCGCCATGGAACACCTCTTTCTCGTTGTTGGGGTATTCCGATGCTAGGCGCGGCCTCTTGCGACGCACCAACGACGATTATTGCGCGACCCTTGAATGGAATTCAGGAGTCTCGAGACGCTCGACGCACCAGTCGATGAAATTTGCGACCGCCGACCGCTCGAGGCGCTGGCGGTCGCAGACCAGCGCGTACTGGCCGAGCGAGCCCACGCTCGCGGCAAAGGGCCGCACCAGCCGCCCCCGCGCCAGGTCTTCCGAGGCCGTCAGGGCATCGCCGAGCGCCACGCCCAGGCCGTTGGCGGCGGCTTCCAGGGCCAGGCCGGCGTGCTCGAAGTAGAGGTTGCGCCCGGCACGGGCGTCGCCGGCATGGGTGGCCAGCCAGGCGGCCCAGGTGCCGCCGTCCTGGTCATCGTGCAGCAACCGGCAGCGGGCCAGGTCCGCGGGGCGGGTCAGGCCGCCCGCGTTGAACAGTCCCGGACTGCACACCGGGAAGAAATGCAGCGCCGGCAGGGGGCGCACGAAGAGCTCGTGGGCATCCGCCGGCCCGGCGCCGTAGATGATCGCCAGGTCGAGGTCGGGATCGAGGCTCTGGACGTCGTAGGCCCGGGCGTGCAGGTGCAGATCGATATGCGGATACCGGCGGCAGAAATCGTCCAGGCGCCCGACCAGCCACTTCTGGGCCAGCTCGGCGGGCACGGCCACCTGCAGCGCGGCCTGGGTGTCCGGGGCGGCGATCGCCTCGCAGGCCTCGCCGACCCGCTCGAAGGCCTGCTGCAGGCTGTGCAGCAGGCGCCGGGCCTGGGGCGTGGGCTGCATGTGGCGACCCCGACGCACGAACAGCGTCGCCCCGAGCTGTTCCTCCAACTGGCGGACCTGGTGGCTGACGGCGCTGTCGGTGACGCACAGCTCCGCCGCCGCGCGGCCGAAGTGGGCATGGCGTGCGGCGCACTCGAAGGTGCGCAGCGCGGTCAACGAGGGTAGACGACGCATGGCGGGAGCCTCCTCGGGCGCTCTCTCGACGGGGCCGACAGGATACGCGATTCCCGCCCGCCGCACGTCGATCTGCGAAGAATCAAAAAAGCCGGCCCGAAGGCCGGCAAACGACGTGGAAAACGTTCCCCAATGGCACGTCGATGAAGCTCGAGGGCACCGCTGGCGGCGCCCCGACGGGCCGAGGTGTCAGCGCCTAGGGCTGGAAGGCCTCGGCACGATGGACGACGTCGCCGCCGACCATGGTCATCAGCACTTGGGTCTCGGAGATGTCTTCGGCCGGGATCTCGAACAGGTTCTGGTCGAGGACCAGCAGGTCGGCGAGCTTGCCGACCACCAGCGAGCCGGTGACCTCGTCCTGATGCATGGCGTAGGCGGCATTCAGGGTGATGCCGCGGATCGCCGCCTCCAGCGACAGGGCCTGCTGCTCGGCGTTGAGGTCACCGGCGTAGGCCGGGAACTCCGGCCCCCAGTCGGCCTCGCGCAGCACCGCCGCCTCGAGGGCGAACCAGTGGTCGAGCGGGTCCACCGGGTAGTCGCTGCCGTAGGCGATCTTCGCCCCCGCCGCGGCGAGCTCGCCCTCCGGCTCGTAGCCGGCCCAGCGCTCGGCGCCGAGGTAGGGCTTCACCGCATCGGTGGAGTCCGGTGCTGGCTTGGCCCATTGGTAGGACATCACCGGCACCACCCCGAGCCCTGCGAAACGCTCGTGATCGGCGGCGTCGACCAGCTCGGCGTGGGACATCAGCGGTCGCGAGTCGCCGCCCCGGTCGTAGCCGCTGGCCTGCGGCGCGGTGGCGTCGGCCTCTCGCAGCATGGCAAAGGCATCCAGGGTGTTGCGCACCGCGCGGTCGCCGATGGCGTGAATCTGCGTCTGGTAGCCGCGCTCGGCAAACCGGGTGGCCATCTCGCCCAGGGTCTCGGCATCGATGTAGGCCTCGCCGCGGTTGTCGCCGGGCTGCCAGTCCGGCGCCGCCACGCTGCCGGCGTTGACACGGTAGGGCTCGAGCAGCGCCGCGGTCTGGGTCGGCGCCTGCAGGATGCCGTCGGCCATCACCTCGCCGACGCCGGCCACCGCGACTCCGGGCTCGGCCACCAGGCGCTCGCCCTGCTGCTCGCCGGGCCGCCAGGCGCGCACCTGCAGCGGCAGCTGCTCGGGACGCTCGAAGGCCTCGCGTATGACATCCAGCTCGTCGATGAAGGCCGCCAGGTCGTCGCCGGTCCTGGCGCCGGAGTCGATCAGGAAATGGGCCCGGGCGGTCAGGCCGTGGGCCTCGCGCAGCCTGGCGAAGGTCTCGACCGTGTCCCGCGATTCGCTCTGGGCCTGGAAGCTGGTGATGCCCTCCTCGGCGAGCACCGCCAGGCCGCGACGGGCCGCGTCGAGCGCATTCAGCGGCGGCCGCTCGGGCATCGCCTCGTCCACCAGGAACTGGGCGTCGTCGTAGAGCCAGCCGTTCGGCTGGCCCTGATCATCGTGCTTGATGACCCCGCCCTGGGGGTCAGGGGTGTCGGCGTCGATGCCGGCCAGCGCGAGGGCCCGGGAGTTGGCCAGGGCCGCATGGCCCCAGACGTCATGGACGATGATCGGCCGCTCGGTGTCGATGGCGTCCAGCACCGCCTTGTCGATCTCGGTGCCGCGGGGCTTGAGGAACTGCACGTACCAGTGCTCGACCGTCAGCCAGTCGTCGGGCTGCGCACCGAAAGCAGGGTCGGCGAGGCAGCCTTCGAGGTGCGCGGTGAACTCGTCGACGCTCAGCGGCCGGTAGTCGAGGTCGCACTGGGCACGGCCGGCGGTGATGCCGTGGATATGGGCATCCTGCAGCCCCGGCATCACCATCCTGCCGTCGAGGTCGATCACCCGGGTATCCGGGCCGACGTAGGCCTCCACGCCGGCCTCGTCGCCGACGTAGACGATCACCCCGTCGCGCACCGCCAGCGCCTCGGCGCTGGGGTGCTCGGCATCGACGGTATAGAGGCTGCCGTCGCGCAGCACGGTATCGGCCGGCGTCGACGGCTCGGCGACGGCGCCGACGCTCAGGGTAGACAGCGCGCCGGCCAGCAGGACGCGATTCGGCGTCGAAGTCTTGATGGGCATTGTTGTTATCCTTCCGTTGGTGGTGCTGGGTTCACGCCCCCGCCTCGGGGACCAGACGACACTCAAGTGGCGAGCGTCATCCATACGCTCTTCAGATCGGAATACTCCTCCAGCGAGTGATGCGACTTGTCGCGGCCGTTGCCCGACTGCTTGACGCCGCCGAAGGGCACCGTCTGGTCCATGTCCGCCCAGTTGTTGACGAACACCTGCCCCGAGCGCAGCCGGCGCGTGACGCGCATGATGCGGTCGATGTCCTGGCTCCACAGCCCGGCGGCCAGGCCGTAGTCGCTGTCGTTGGCCAGCCGCACCGCCTCGTCCTCGCCGTCGAAGCCGAACACCGACAGCACCGGGCCGAAGATCTCCTCGCGGCCGATCGCCATGGCGTCGGTGACGCCGTCGAACACCGTCGGCGGAATAAACAGCCCGGGACCGTCCAGCGCCTTTCCACCTGAACGCAGGGTCGCGCCCTCCGCCACGCCGCGGCGGATATAGTCGAGCACCCGCTCGTACTGGGCCTGATCGACCATCGCGCCCATGAAGCTGTCCGGGTCCAGCGGGTCACCGGGCTGCATGCGTTCGGCGGCGGCCAGCACCTTGTCGACGAAGGCCTCGCGAATGCTGTTCTCGACCAGCAGCCGCGAGCCGGCGATGCACACCTCGCCCTGGTTGTGGAAGATCGCCCCGGCGGCGTGCTCGGCGACCCTGTCGAGATCCTTGCAGTCGGCGAACACCAGGTTCGGGCTCTTGCCGCCGCACTCCAGGAACACCTTCTTGAGGTTCGACTGGCCGGCGTACTGCATCAGCTGCTTGCCGACCCCGGTGGAGCCGGTGAAGGCCAGGCAGTCGACGTCCATCGACAGCGCCAGCGCCTTGCCCACGGTGTGGCCGAAGCCCGGCAGCACCTGGAACACGCCGCGCGGCAGGCCGGCCTCGCGGGCCAGGCTGGCCAGGCGCAGCGCCGACAGCGGCGACTTCTCCGAGGGCTTGAGGATGACGCTGTTGCCGGCGGCCAGCGCCGGGGCGATCTTCCAGGCGGTCATCATCAGCGGGAAGTTCCACGGCACGATGGAGGCCACCACCCCCAGCGGCTCGCGCAGCACCAGGCCCAGGGCATCGTCGCCGGTGGGCGCGACCTCGCCGTAGAGCTTGTCGATCGACTCGGCGTGGTGGCGCAGGCAGCCGATGGCACCGGCCATGTCGCCGAGCGAGCTCGTCACCGGCTTGCCCATGTCCAGGGTGTCGAGCAGCGCCAGCTCGTGCTGGTGGGCCTCCATCAGCGCGGCCAGGCGCAGCAGCACGGCCTTGCGCTGGCCCGGGGCAAGGCGCGACCACTCGCCGCCCTCGAAGGCGCGCCGGGCGGCCGCCACCGCGGACTCGGCGTCGGCGGCGTCGCAGCTCGCCACCTCGGCGAGCACCTCACCGGTGGCCGGATTGGCGGTGGTCAGGGTCGCGCCGTCGGCGGCGTCGACGAAGGCGTCGTCGATATAGGCGCGGGTCTCGAGGCCTCGCTCGATCAGCGAGGCGGCCAGCGCCTGCCAGTCGGCGCGGGTCTGGGGAATTCGGCGATGTTCGGTCATAGGGGACTCCCGTGATCAGGCCGGACGGTCGGCGCGGGCGACCATGGCGTCGCACAGCACCTGGGCACCCAGGCTGCAGTGCTCCGGGGTGGCGTACTCTGCCTCGTTGTGGCTGATGCCGTCGCGGCAGGGGATGAAGATCATCGAGGTGGGGGCGACGCGGGACACGTAGACGGCGTCGTGCCCGGCGCCGCTCATCATGCGCCGATAGGGCACCGCCTGGGCCCGGGTCGCGGCTTCCACTGCGGCGATGCACTCGGGGGCGAACTCCACCACCGGCGAGGCCCAGATCCGCCGCTGGGAGACGGCCACGCCGAAGGTCTCGCCGGCGACGGCCAGCTCGCGCTCGAACAGCGCCTGGAGGGCATCCAGCTCGGTTTCCACCACGTGGCGCAGGTCGACGGTGAGGCGCACCTCGCCGGGGATGACGTTGCGCGAGGCCGCCTCGATGTCCAGGCAACCGCAGGTGACCTTGGTGTCGCCGCTGGCGTCGGCCAGGGCGTGGGCCTGCAGGCGGTCGATAAGGCGCGCCGCCGCCGCCAGGGCGTCGTGGCGCAGCCGCATCGGGGTGGGGCCGGCATGAGCCGACTGGCCGGCGAAGGTTACGTCGAACCAGCGCATGCCCTGCACGCCGGTGACCACGCCGACGGATTCCCCGGCGTCCTCGAGCACCGGCCCCTGTTCGATGTGCAGCTCGAAGAAGCCGTCCAGCCGCGGCTCGCCCACCGGCAGGTCGCCGGCGAAGCCACAGGCCTCCAGGGCCTCGCCGAGGGTCACGCCGTCGGCGTCGCGGCGGTTCAGGGTCTCCTCGACGGCGAATTCGCCGGCATAGGTGCCGGAGGCGACCATCGCCGGGGCGAAGCGGCTGCCTTCCTCATTGGTCCACACCACCAGCTCGAGGGGGCGCTCGGTGACGATGCCCTGGTCGTGCAGGGAGCGAAACACCTCAAGCCCGGCCAGCACGCCGAGGATGCCGTCGAAGCGGCCACCCTTGGGCTGGGTATCCAGGTGGCTGCCGGTGGCCACCGGCTCGAGGTCATCGCGCTTGCCGGCGCGGCGGATAAAGAGGTTGCCGACTCGGTCGACCCGCCAGGTGCAGCCGATCGCCTCGCACCAGTCGAGCAGCAGGCGCCGGCCGGCGGCGTCCTCGGGGGTCAGCGCCAGGCGGCAGCTGCCGCCGTTGGCGGTGGGGCCGATCTCGGCCATGGACATCAGCGTATCCCACAGCCGCTGGCCGTCGATGGAAATCGTCATGGTGCGCCTCTCCGGTCGTTGTTCGTCATGGCAGCGACCTTACGAGGACGGCGCAAGTCCCCGATATACCCCAATCAGGATATGTTCCCCTCTGGCCGGGGCTGGCTAATCTGACTTCCACTCGACAGGAGGTATTGCCATGACCACAACAAGCACCCGTCCGACGACCCACCGCCCCGTCCTCGATGCCGAGACCCTGTGGCAGAAGGACAAGGATCACTTCATCCACCCCTTCACCGACTTCAGCGTCTTCCACGAGGAAGGCTGCGACCTGATCACCGACAGCGAGGGCATCTACGTCCAGGATGCCAAGGGCAACCGCTTCATCGACGGCATCGCCGGGCTGTGGTGCGTCAACGTCGGCCACGGCCGCGCCGAGATCGGCCAGGCCATGGCCGACCAGGCCACCCGCATGGCCTACTTCTCGACCTTCAACAACCTGTCCAACGCCCCGGCTGCGGAGCTCTCCGCCAAGCTGGCCGAGCTGGCGCCGGCGCATCTCAACCACGTCTTCTACAGCTGCGGCGGCTCCACAGCCAACGACGCCACCATTCGCCTGGTGCACTACTACTTCAACCGCCTGGGCAAGCCGAACAAGAAGCGCATCATCTCGCGCAACAATGCCTACCACGGCACCACCTATCTCGCCGCCACCCTGACCGGCATCGAGAGCAACAACTGGGACTTCGACACCCTCGACCACCTGGTGACCCATCTCAGCGAGGCCAATTGCTATCGTCGCCCCGAGGGCATGAGCGAGGCCGAGTACTGCGATCACCTGGTGAAGGAGTTCGAGGACACCATCGCCGAGATTGGTGCCGACAACATCGCCGCCTTCATCGCCGAGCCGATCATGGGCGCCGGCGGCGTGCTGGTGGCGCCCGAGGGCTACCACAAGCGCATGCAGGCGGTGTGCCGCGCCCACGAGATCCTGTTCATCGCCGATGAGGTGGTGACCGGTTTCGGGCGCCTGGGGCACTTCTTCGCCTCCGAGGCAGTGTTCGAGACCCAGCCGGACATCATCAACTGCGCCAAGGGGCTGTCCTCCGGCTACGCGCCGCTGGGCGCCACCCTGATCTCCGACGAGATCTATGAGGTGCTGGGCACCCCGCAGCGTAAAGGCGGCGTGTTGAGCACCGGCTTCACCTACTCAGGCCATCCGGTGAGCTGTGCCGCGGCGCTCAAGAGCATCGAGATCATCGAGCGCGAGGCCATCTGCGAGAATGTCCGCGAGGTCGGTCCTTACCTCGAGCAGCAGCTCAAGACGCTCTCCCACCACGCCACCGTCGGCAACGTGCGGGGCAGCCACTTCATGATGTGTCTGGAGAACGTGGCCGACAAGGACACCAAGGAGCTGCTGCCGGTGGAGGCCCGGGTCGGCGACCGCATCGCCTTCGAGGCCCAGAAGCGCGGCCTGATCATCCGCCCGGTGGGCCACCTGAACGTGATCTCGCCGACGCTGATCTGGAGCCGCGAGACCGTCGACACCGCGGTGGCGATCCTCGACGAGGCGCTGACGGCGGCCACGGAGTCTCTCAAGGCCGACGGCTACCTCTGAGAAGGCCCGATTTATTGCTGCGCTCGATATCCTGGCCGCCGGCGGTGCCGAAGCGTCGGACCGTCTCAATCCTCATTGAGCAAACTGTCAACTCCGGTTGCTGTGCGCCGGCGGCGACCAGGCTAGGCGCCCCCGCCTCTCATCGCTCGCGACATAAATCGGCGCCTTCTCAACAGACAACCACCACAACGACAATAGAGACTTTCCCCATGGATACTTATGGCGCTTGGAGCCTGATCCCTACCCTGGTGGTGCTGGGCATGGCTCTGATCACCCGACGCACCATCGAGTCCCTGCTGGCCGGCACCGTGGTCGGTCTGCTGATGATCGACCCGACCACCGTGGTCACCCAGGGCTCCGATATCCTGCTCGGTGTGCTGGGCAACGACACCGTGACCTGGATCATCCTGGTCTGCGGCCTGTTCGGCAGCCTGATCGCCCTGCTGGTGAAGACCGGCGGGGTGCTCAGCTTCGGCGACGTGATGACCCGACGCATCCATCACAAGCACCACAGCCTGCTGACCACCTGGGTGCTGGGCCTGGTGATCTTCGTCGACGACTACCTGAATGCGCTGACCATCAGCGCCTCGATGAAGAAGATCACCGACCGCTTCGGCATTTCCCGTGAGAAGCTGGCCTACATCGTCGACTCCACGGCGGCCCCGGTATGCATCCTGGTGCCCTTCTCCACCTGGGCGGTGTTCTTCGCCGGCCTGCTGGAGGAGAACAACGTCACCGGCAACGGCATGGGGCTGTACATCGAGGCCATCCCCTACATGTTCTACGCCTGGGTGGCAGCGGCCATCGTGCCGCTGGTGGCGCTCGGCTGGATGCCCGACATCGGCCCGATGAAGGCCGCC
Organism: Halomonas sp. B23F22_20; assembly: GCF_043496985.1. Classification (NCBI taxonomy): domain Bacteria; kingdom Pseudomonadati; phylum Pseudomonadota; class Gammaproteobacteria; order Oceanospirillales; family Halomonadaceae; genus Halomonas; species Halomonas sp. B23F22_20. The sequence continues at coordinate 144,100 of NZ_JBIEKH010000006.1, read as the reverse complement.
GAGGCCCGCGCTGCCGGCGGCCAGCCGATGCCTTCGGGCGTCGACGACGCCGCACTGGAAGTGGACGAGGACAAGCCGCGTCCGCACCTGATCAACTTCCTGCTGCCGATCGCCACCCTGATCTTCTTCACCTGGTACTTCGACATCGACATCCTGCGCGGCGTCATCGTGTCGCTGGCCGTGCTGCTGGTGCTGATCGGAGCACAGCGGCTGCTGAGCTTCCACGAGACCTTCGACACCGCCCTGGACGGTTTCAAGGCGATGATCATGCCGCTCGGCACCCTGGTGGCCGGCTTCACCCTCAAGGAAGTCAACGACGTCCTGGGGCTGACCGACTTCGTGATCGCCACCGTCCAGCCGCTGATGACCGCCGGCCTGCTGCCGGCAGTGGTGTTCGTCACCATGGCCTTCCTGGCCTTCGCCACCGGCTCCTTCTGGGGGCTGTTCGCCGTGGCCATGCCCATCGTGCTGCCACTGGCCTCAAGCGTCGACGCCAGCATGCCGCTGGTGGTGGGCGCGCTGATCTCGGCCAGCGCCTTCGGCAGCCACGCCTGCTTCTACGGCGACTCCACCGTGCTATCGGCCCAGGGCAGTGGCTGCACGCCGATGGCCCACGCCCTGACCCAGCTCCCCTACGTGCTGATTGCCGCCACCATCGCCACCGGTGTATTCCTGGTGGTCGGCTACCTGTGAGAACTGCCATGACGATGACATCTGCCCAAGGCGCCCAGGCGGGCGCCACTCCCGAGAGCCCGGCGGCCCAGGGCTTCGCCATGCCGGCCGAGTTCGCCCCCCATGACGCCTGCTGGATGCTGTGGCCGCAGCGTCCCGACACCTGGCGCTATGGGGCCAAGCCGGCCCAGCAGGCCTTCGTCGAGGTAGCCACGGCCATCGCCGAGAGCGAGACGGTGTTCGTCGGCGTCAACGACGAGCAGTACGAGAACGCCCGCATCCAGCTGCCCGACCACGTCCGGGTGGTCGAACTCTCCAGCAATGACGCCTGGATGCGCGATGTGGGCCCGACCTTCCTCACCCATCCGGACGGCCGCCTGGCCATGGTCGATTGGGAGTTCAACGCCTGGGGCGGCCTGCAGGGAGGGCTCTATTTCCCCTGGGACAAGGACCGCCGCATCCGCACCAAGATCGCCGAGATGCTCGGCATCGAGCGCTTCGTGGCGCCGGTGGTGCTGGAAGGCGGGGCCATCCACGTGGACGGCGAGGGCACCCTGCTGACCACCGAGGAGTGCCTGCTCAACGCCAACCGCAACCCGGGCCTGTCGAAGGCCGAGATGGAGCGGGTGCTGTGCGACACCCTGGGGGTGGAGAAGGTGATCTGGCTGCCCCGCGGCTGCCATCTCGACGAGACCGACGGCCACGTCGACAACCTTGCCTGCTTCGTGGCCCCCGGCGAGGTCGCCCTGACCTGGACCGACGACGAGGCCGACCCCCAGCACGCCATCTCCCGGGAGGCGCTAGCCGTGCTGGAGAGCGCTACCGATGCCCGCGGCCGCACGCTGACCGTGCACCGGCTGCCCCAGCCCGGCCCGCTGCATATCGGCGAGGACGAGGCCAGCGGCATCGACCGCCTGAGCCACTCCCATCCGCGGCGCCCCGGCGACCGCATGGCCGGCTCCTACGTGAACTTCTACATCGGCAACTCGGTGGTGGTGATGCCGCTGCTCGACTCGGCTCGGGACGACGAGGCCCGCGCCCTGCTCCAGACGCTGTTTCCCACGCGCCGGGTGATCGGCGTGCCGGCCCGGGAGATCCTGCTCGGCGGCGGCAACATCCACTGCATCACCCAGCAGCAGCCCCGACCCTGAGCCCTCTTCCCGTCGTCGCCGTGTTCGGCGACGACGGCCCCTGCTCCTTCCAGCCCTGCCCCATCACGTCTTTTTGGTCGAAATAAAAAACACCGTTTCGAAACTTATCCGCCCGGCACGCCTCCAACTCGGGGAATGCCACTGTGAGGAGACCACCATGCAACGACTGATGATGATTCTGGCCGGCACAACCCTGGCGATCGCTCTGGCCGGGTGCGGCACCACGACCGGCGAAAGGGCGCTGAGCGGGGCCGGCGTCGGGGCCGCAGTGGGCGCCGGGGCAGCGGCCGTGACCGGCGGCAGCATCACCCGCGGGGCAGTGATCGGCGGCGGCGTGGGGGCGGCTACCGGCGCGGCCACCGACTCGGACGATATCGACCTCAACCGCTATCGCTGAGCGCGCTCAGCGGCAGACTCGATAGCCGCCCATGGCGAGATGGAAGTGATCGGCATGGGCGGCGTTGTAGTCGGGGCCCAGCACGGTGCCGAAGACGTCGCAGGCGCCCTCGCGGGCTCGCCGCAGGAACGCCCCCGCGGCGTCGTCGTCGCCCCAGTCGCGGCGCAGCTCAATACGCCGGCCGTCGTCGAGCCGGTAGGCCGCCACGTCCAGCGCCTCCGCCGTGGCATGCTGGCTGCGCCGCCCCTGCTCGCGCCCATAGATATTGCGGCAGGCGAAGCTGCCGTAGTGCTCGACCGCGGCCACGGGCTGGCCGAACAGCGCCCGGGCGGCGGGCTGCAGGCGATGATGCTCGTAGCGTAGCCAGGCCACCGCCAGCGGGCAGGTGGCCACGAAGCTCGAGCCGAAGGCGACCCCCGCCCGCTCGAGCCGCACCACGTTCTCGAGCGGGCAGCCCGCTACCGGGGTGTGATCGTCCAGCGGCACATAAGAGAGCGCGGCCTCGGGCGCGCGCGCCAGCACCGCCAGACAGGCCTCACGGTCGCCCTGCAGCCGCCCGAGCTTCCAGCGCGTCACCGGGGTCAGCGGATCCTCCACCGCCAGCGGCCGCCAGGGATCCCAGCCAACGGGCAGCGTCCACACGCCCTTGTCGAAGGCAATGCTGACGCCGACTAGCCCCAACAGCAAGACCAGGCCCCTCCCTCGCATACCGCTCTCCCATAACGCTCATGTCCCGATGGCGGCGTCAGCCTCCTCGCCGCGCTATCGGGCTACAGCACCAGGCTGACGATCAGCGCCGAGCCGCCGACCACCAGGGCAGTGACCACGGCCAGGGCGACCAGGCGATCCAGCCAGCGATCGAGGCCCGTCCAGTCGAAGCGCCGTCGCGCGCGACGACGCGTAGCCCCCCGGCGGCGTGTCGGAGGGCGGGTGCGGGGGGAAGCCATCAGCGCAATCCGTTTTGCATCCTGTGCCCTGAGCTTACGGGGCCCAGTGATGCGAGACCAGTACCCCATTGTGCCGGCGATCGATCGTCCCCATATCACCCTTGAGCAAGCTAACGAAATGTCGATCGAATCGGCATCCGCAGCGGAAGCGCAAGGCGCTCGCCGCGCAGATCTTCATGCCGCGTTTCCCCAACGACTGGAGCCCCCCATGCCCCGCCTCAAGGACATTCCCCTCTCGGTGCTCGACCTGGCGCCAATTCGCCAGGGCGGCAGCGCCGCCGACAGCTTCCGCGACAGCGTGGCCCTGGCCCAGCTGGCCGAGCGCCACGGCTTCGAGCGCTTCTGGCTGGCCGAGCACCACAGCATCGATGGCATCGCCAGCGCCGCCACCGCGGTGCTGATCGGACATGTCGCGGGGCAGACCTCGCGCATCCGCGTCGGCAGCGGCGGCATCATGCTGCCCAACCATCCGCCGCTGGTGGTAGCCGAACAGTTCGGCACCCTGGAAACGCTCTACCCGGGGCGCATCGACCTGGGGCTGGGTCGCGCCCCGGGCGCCGACGCCGCCACCATGGCGGCGCTGCGCCGCGATCCCTTCGCCGGCGTCGACGACTTTCCCCAGCGCCTGGCCGAACTCCAGGGCTTCCTCGAAGAGGAGCAACCTGGTCAGCGAGTGCGCGCCGTGCCCGGTCAGGGCACCCGGGTGCCGCTTTGGCTGCTGGGTTCCAGCGACTACAGTGCCCGACTGGCGGCCCGCGAAGGCCTGCCCTTCGCCTTCGCCGCCCAGTTCGCACCGGCCCAGCTGCATCAGGCGCTGCGCGTCTACCGCGACAACTTCCGCCCCTCGGCGGTGCTCGACGCCCCCCATGCCATGGTCGGCCTGCCGGTGATCGCCGCCGACAGCGACCTTCAGGCCGAGTACCTGGCCACCACCGCCTACCAGAAATTCCTCGGCATGGTGCGCGGCCGCCGCACCCAGGCGCTGCCCCCGGTGGAGCGCATGGACTGGACGCCGCTGGAGCAGTCCCAGGTCGAGCAGTTCCTGGGGGCGGCGGTGATCGGTAGCCCGGAGACCGTGCGCGAGGGCCTCGAAGCCTTCCTCGAGGCGACCGGCGCCGACGAGCTGATGCTGCACACCGATGTCTACGGCCTCGAGGATCGCTTGAGGAGCTACGAGATCGTCGCCGACCTATGGCAGGCCGACGCTTGAGGTGATACCGGGAACGGCGTGAAGGGCGCCGGCGGGGTGACTTATGCCGCCCCGCCGAGCGGCAGCCGAATACGCGCCGCCAGGCCACCCAGCGGCGCCGCCTCGAGGCTCAGTCGGCCGTCGTAGAGCGCCATCAGGTCCTCGACGATGGCCAGCCCCAGGCCGCTGCCCGAACGTCGCTCGTCGAGTCGCGCGCCCCGCGCCAGCGCCGCCTCGCGCTGCTCGGGCGTCATCCCCGGGCCGTCGTCCTCGACGTCGAGGCAGGCCTCGCCGTCGGCGACCACCACCCGCAGCGTCACCCTTTCCCGAGCCCAGTGCAGGGCGTTCTCGAGCAGGTTGCCGACCATCTCCTGAAGGTCCTGGGCGTCCACGCGCAGCCTGAGCGAGGGCGCCAGCTCGGCGTCGAGCGCGATCCCGCGCCGCTCGGCGAGCCGGGTCAGGCCATCGACCACCGGCGCCAGGACCTCGGCGACCGGTACCGGTCCGGCCAGCGAGGCGCCCCCCGCGGCTGAGGCCCTCGCCAGGTGATGACGCACCGCCTCGTCGAGCCTCGCGAGCTCGTCACGGACCCGCTGGCGCTGCGGTTCGGGATGACGATCGGCCAGGGTGCGCAGCACGCTGATCGGCGTCTTGAGGGCATGGGCCAGGTTGCCGGCGGCGGCACGACCGCGCTCGATCAGCCGGCGGTCGCGGGCCAGCACCTCGTTCATGGCGCCGGCCAGCTCGGCCAACTCGGCGGGCAGTCGGGTGCCGAGGCGCTCGGCTCGGCCGGTCTCCACGGCGCGAAGATCGGCGTGCAGCCGGCGCAGCGGCGCCAGCCCCCAGCGAATCTGTACCGCCAGCCCGCCCAACAGCAGAATACCCAGCGCCAACAGCGACAGCCACAGCAGCCATTCGAAGCGGGCCACCTCGGCGTCGAGCTCCTGGCGTGACACCGCCAGGCCGACCCGCAGCGGCCGCGGGTGGCCCGCCAAGCGGATGCGCCGCTCGATCAGCCGCAGGGGCTCGCCCCGGGGCCCGCGGATGTCGCGACGCACCACCCCCGCTGCCGCCTCCTGCAGGGGCAGCCGCTGGTCCCAAAGCGAGCGCGAGATCCGGGTGAAGGCCTCGCCGTCGCTGACCTGCCAGTACCAGCCCGAGAACACCCGGTCGAAGCGCGTATCGCCGAGTGTCGGTGACACGTTCAGGCCGCCGCCCAGCGGGTCGCGCTCCACCGCCGCCAACAGTACGCGCATCATCGAGTCCAGACGCTCATCGAAGGACGCTGTCACCGTCTCGCGGAAGGTATAGGCCAGCCCCCCGCCGGCCAGCGGCAGCACCACCAGCACCAGTACTCCGGCGGCCAGCAGCAGGCGCCGCGCCAGGCTCCAGCGGGTCGGGATCACGCGCCTTCGTCCTCCACCGCCACCAGGCGGTAGCCCTGGCCGCGCCGAGTCTCGATACGCTCGCCGCCGAGTTTGCGACGCAATCGGCTGATCTGGACATCGATGACGTTGGAGTCGGGCTCGTGGTCGCGGTCGTAGACATGCTCGGCCAGCTCGCTGCGGCTGACCACCCGCGGCGCGGCGTGCATCAGGTAGGCCAGCAGGCGCGTCTCCTGGGCGGTAAGCGAGACCGGCCGCCCGGCCAGGGTCACACTACCGGTATGGGTATCGTAGGACAGGGTGCCCGCCGAAAGCACCGGATGGGCATGGCCGTGGCTGCGGCGCACCAGGGCATGCAGGCGAAACAGCACCTCGGCGGTCTCGAAGGGCTTGGTGACGTAGTCGTCGGCGCCGGCGGAGAAGCCGGCGGCCTTGTCGGACCAGCGCTCGCGGGCGGTCAGCACCAGCACCGGCAGGTCAATGGCGTCTTCCCGCCACTGGGCCAGCCAGCGGGTGCCGTCGCCATCGGGCAGGCCAAGGTCCAGCACCACGGCATCATAGCGCTCGGTGCGCAGCAGATAGTCTCCCTCGCCGCCGGTGCCGGCGGTCTCGACCAACAGGCCGGCATCGCCCAGCGCCTCGCCGAGCGCCTCGGCCAGGGCCCGATCATCCTCGATCAGCAGTACCTTCATCGGCGTCGCATGCCCTCGATGTTCACTCCCTCGATTCCCACCAGCTCGCCGGTCGCGGCATCGAATTCGAACTCGACCAGTTGGCCCTGGGGTCCCAGCATCTCGATCTCGTAGCGGCGCTCGCCGTCCTCGCTATCCAGCTCCACTTCCAGCACCTGGCCCTCATAGTGCGCCTCGAGCCAGTCAAGCACCTCGGGCAGGGGCACGATGCGACCGTCACGCACCGCCTCGTGCAGCGACTGCCACGTCTCGTCGTCATCGGCCCACACGCTGGCCGCCGGCCCGCTCAGAGCGGCAACCAGCAGGCCGGCTGCGAGCAGCCAGCGGCCCGTCAGCCATGGCACGGCCGCCTTGGCGGCGCCTCTTGGGAACAGCATCTTCATGTGGCAAGACTGCCAGAAGCGGCATGAACACACCATGAACGCTCCCGTCAGCCCTGGGACAGACGCATCGCGGCAGGCTTGTCGGGCGGGCATCACAGATGCGCCGCGACATGAACCGAGCATGAACGGGGCCGTCAGGCCACAGCAAGCTGCACGGTGCGATAACGATACCCGAGGCAATGAGGCCTCGCTCACGTCAAGGAGAGCCGCAATGAAAACGCTGACCCAATGGATCGCCCCCCTGACCCTGGCCGGAATGACCGGCATGGCCGGCACCGCCATGGCCGACGACGGCAGCCTGAGCCAGGATGACCTGCTGCGCCTGCTCGATGGCGCCGAAGCGTATGGCTTCAGCCACTATGAGGAGTTCGACCTCGACGACGGCCATCGGCTCGAGCTGGAAGGCTGGCGCGACGACGGCTGGAGGCTCGAAGTCGACATGCGAACCGAGGATGGTAACCTGCTCCATGAGGCCCAGCGCCAGAGCCAGATTCCCGACTGGAGCCTGACCGGCGACCAACTTCGCCAGGCGCTGGCCAACGCCCACCGGGCCGGCCTGCAACGATTCTCCACGCTGGATGTCGATGACGGAGGCACCATCGAGATCGAAGGCCGAGACGCCGACGACCGCGAGATCGAGCTGCGCCTCGATCACAACATGAAGGTCACGGGAGTGGAAAATGACTGATCGACGCCAAGGGCGCGACCAAAACACCGCCTGGATGGCGGCCGAGCAATGGCGGGAGCGGGCGCGCCGGGCGCGCCCCTCTCGGGGCATGAGCGGGCCGCGCATGATCCTCACCTGGCTGCTGTTCGGCGCCATGATGATCGTCGGCACCCTGATCGGCCTGGTGTTCCTGGTGATCGGCTGGCTGATGCTACCTTTCCTGCGTCATCGCATGAAGAAGCGCATGGAACGCATGCGCGCCGACCAGGCCCAGGACTTGGGGGGCGCCACCTACCGGGAAGGCCGTGCTCGGGAACATCAGGCCCGGCAAAGCCGCGCCGGGGAACGCGACGTCCTTGAGGGCGACTACGAGGTCAAGGATGACGAGCGCTAATCCACTTCCCGCCGCTCGCCGCTGACCTCCCTTTCCCGACCGACGAGCTCGCCGCGCAGCGCTCCGACTTCTTCGCGCAGGGCACGCACCTCGCCATGAAGATCGCGAATCAGATCGCGATTGGCCCGGTGCAGCCGCGCCTGCTCGTCTTCCTGGTCGTCGACGAACAGCGAGCCCACGTAGGCGGCGAAGCTGCCGAAAAGCCCCACCCCAGCAATCATCAGCGCCACGGCCACCACCCGCCCCAGGGTGGTCACCGGGAAGTAGTCGCCGTAGCCCACCGTGGTCACGGTCACGAAGGCCCACCACAGCGCCTCCTCGGCGGTGTCGATGGAGCTCTCGGGATTGGGTCCCTCGACCAGCAGGATGGTCATCGAACCGAAGGCCACCAGCAGCAGGGTCGCAGTGGCAGCCGAGGCGAAGATCCCCTTGGCACGATTGCGAAACAACAGCCGCCAGATCATGTGCATCGACTTGATCGCCCGCAGCAGGCGGATCACCTGCACCACCCGTACCAGGCGGCCGGCGAACAGCAGGCCGGCGGGAATGCACGCTATCAGGTCGATCCAGCCCCAGCGCATGAAGCGCCACTTGTTCGGCGCGGCACGAAAGCGAAGGCAGAAATCCGCGAAGAAGAACAGGCAAGCCACCAGATCGAGGTAGTGCAGTAGCCTCGACATCTCCGGCGGCAAGGCGAACAGCACATCCACGGCCAGCGCACCGAGGACATAGAAGGACAGCACCAGGATCAGCAGTTGGAAGGGCGTGAGACGATCGTTCATGGCATCTAGCTCGAGTTCCGGAGCACAAACTTCTGGACCTTACGCCCTCATGGCCCGCTTGTCGCTCAGCGCTAACCGCAACTCGGCGAAGGAGATTGCCGCTGCAACGCTCGCGCCGCATCGAGATGCTCCTCCAGCAGGGCGATGCGCGAGGCATGAGCGGGATGGGTGGAGAGAAACTCCGGCGGCTGGCCGCCCCCCGCCGCGGCCATGTTGCGCCACAGCGCGACGCTTTCACCGGGCTCGAACCCCGCCGCCGCCATGATCTCCAGCCCCATGAGGTCGGCTTCCTCTTCATGGGTGCGGCTGAACGGCAGGCTGATGCCCAACTGGGCGCCGATGCCCAGCGCCCGCATCAGCGGTTCCCCGGCCAGTTCGCCTTCGCTGACCAGGCCCACCACCAGCAGCGCGGCCTTGATGCCCAGCTGCTGGGTGAGCCGCTCGTTGCCGTGGTCGGCCAGCACGTGGGCGACCTCGTGGCCAATCACCGCCGCCAGCTGATCCGGCGACTCGGCCACCCGCAGCAGGCCGCTATGCACGCCGATGCGCCCGCCGGGCAAGGCGAAGGCGTTGGGCGAGGCATCGTCGAACACCACCACCTCCCAGGCTTTGGGCATCTCGACTTCGGGATAGTGGCGCCGAGCGGCCTCCACCACCGCGTCGGCCACGCACTGCACTCGCCGGTCGAGGGCCGGGTCTTGAGCGGCGGGCCGGCGTTCGCGCAGCTGAGCGAAACTCTGCTCGCCCAGCTGCGCCATCAGGGTGTCGGGCACCAGCGCCAGCTGCGAGCGCCCGGAGGGCGTTTCCTCGCAGCCGGCCAGCAACAGCACCAGCAGAATCCAAGGCAGTATACGTTTCGCGATCATTCGTCTCTCGGCTTGGCAGGGTCAGGCCAGAGAGGATGCCATGCTCTGCTGCAGGCGATCGAGCACCCGCATGCTCGGCAGGCAGCTGGAAAAGGAGGCCTCGGGCACGCGACCCTCGCGGATGGCGGCGACGAACTCGCGATCCTGGTCGAGGAAGCCACTGCCGCTCAACGGAACCGACTCGCCCCGATGGTCCTCGAGCTCATCTCGGAAGGCTCGAAAGGTATCTTCCTCGCCGATGTAGCGATAGAAGCCGCCGAAGGGGCCGCGGTTGTTGAACGACAGCGCCAGGGTCGCCAGCACGCCGCGACGCGAGCGCAGCCCGATGCTCATGTCCATGGGAATGCCGAGCTCGGGATGGTCCGGCCCCCGGCTGCCCCAGGCCTCGATCTCGGGATCGTCGAGCAGCCAGGCGAAGAGGTCGACGCTGTGGCAGGCGTGGTGCCACAGCAGGTTGTCTACCCAGCGACGCGGCTGGCCCTGCATGTTGAGGTTCTCGCGGCGGAAGAAGTAGGTCTCCGACACTAGGTGCTGAAGGTGAAATTCGCCGGCGGCCAGGCGCCGCCTGAGCTCGCGGTGCGGCGGATTGAAGCGCCGGGTGTGAGCCACCATGCAGACCCTGCCCGAGGCCTCAGCCCGGGCGGTGATCCGCTCAGCATCGGCGAGGCTCAGCGCCATGGGAATCTCGCACAGCAGGTGCTTGCCGGAGGCGATGACCCGTTCGGTCTGCTCCGCATGCCGAGGGCTCGGCGTGGCCAGGATCACCGCATCGAGATCGTCCCGGGCCAAGGCGGCATCGAGATCCAGGCTTACCTCGGGAATCCCCCACTCCGCGGCAAAGGCGCGGGCATCGGCTTCGTCGCCACCCACCAGGCAGGCCACTTCCACGCCCGGGATCTCGCCGAGGGCCCGCATGTGCACGCCGGCAATGCCACCCTCGCCGGCCAGCAACAGACGCAGCGGTTGCTCGCTCATGGTGTTCTCCCTGCTTGAACGTCGAACGCATGATTCCAGAGACGGCCCTGCGCAGAAAGCCCACAGCTCGTAGCCCTTTGCCTTTAACCCGCAGCCCGCAGCCCGCAGCCCGCAGCCCGCAGCCCGCAGCCCGCAGCCGAGGCTATTCCAGCGGCTCGTAGGGCAGTCCCACGTAGTTCTCGGCGATGGTGGTGAGCCCCGCCTCGGAGCCGGTGACATAGTCGAGCTCGGCCTGCTGCATGCGACTGCCGAAGTCTTCCTCCTCGGAGAACTTGTGCAGCATCGAGGTCATCCACCAGGAGAAGCGTTCAGCCTTCCAGATGCGCTTGAGGCAGGTCTCGGAATAGCGCGGGATCAAGTCGGTGCGCCCTTCCCAGTAGACCTTGACCAGCAACCGATAGAGGGTATTCACGTCGCTGGCCGCCAGGTTGAGTCCCTTGGCCCCGGTGGGCGGCACGATGTGGGCGGCATCGCCCACCAGGAAGAGCCGGCCGTATTGCATGGGCTCGACCACGAAGCTGCGCAGCGGCGCGATGCTCTTCTCCAGCGACGGGCCGGTGACCAGCTGGGCCGCGGTCTCCTCGGGCAAACGGCGCTTGATCTCTTCCCAGAAGCGCTCGTCCGACCAGTCCTCGACCTTCTCGTCCAGCGGCACCTGAATGTAGTAGCGGCTGCGGGTCTCGGAGCGCATGCTGCACAGCGCGAAGCCGCGCTCGTGGCGGGCATAGATCAGCTCGTCGGCGACCGGCGGGGTGTCGGACAGCAACCCCAGCCAGCCGAACGGGTAGACCCGCTCGAATTCCTTGATGCGGTGTTCGGGAATCGAGCGCCGCGACACGCCATGGAAGCCGTCGCAGCCCGCCACGTAGTCGCAGTCCAGGCGATGCGTCTCGCCGTCCTGCTCGAAGGTGACGTAGGGCTTGGCATCGGGGCTGTCACTCTCGAGATCGTGGGGCTGGACGTTGTCGGCCTCGTAGATCGTCGTGCCGCCGCTGGCCTCACGGGCCGCCATCAGGTCGCGCGTCACCTCGGTCTGACCGTAGACCATCACCCGCTTGCCGCCGGTCAGCCCGGCGAGGTCGATGCGCACTCGGCGATTGTCGAAGGCAAGCTCGACCCCGTCGTGGGGCAGGCCCTCGGCATCCATGCGCTCGTCCACGCCGGCCTCGCGCAGCAGGTCGACCATGCCCTGCTCCAGCACGCCGGCACGGATGCGGCTCAGCACGTATTCACCGCTCTTGCGCTCGAGAATGACGTTGTCGATACCCTGACGCTGCAGCAGCTGGCCCAGCAGCAGCCCCGAGGGGCCGGCGCCGATGATCGCGACCTGTGTTTTCATGGCGTGCTCCGTGATGATGCGTTCGCAGTTGATGAGTTGTATTTTTCACTGAAACTGCGACCCGGATAAGGCAATATCCGCATCACGTCTTGGACATTTCCGGCATCCACCACCTACCTTAGTCGTAGCATCCCCGTTCAGGAACCGCCATGGCCGACTCCCTCGTTCCCGTCTTCCAGCTTTACGGCGAGACCCGACAGTGGCCGACGCCCGACCTGCTGCACTGCGAATCGATCCCCGAGCGCAGCCGTCGCCACGACTGGCGCATTCGCCCCCACCGCCATGCCGACCTCTACCATCTGCTGCATCTCTCAGCGGGCGGCGTGAACCTGGAGCTTGAGGGCAGCGAGCGGACCTTCGACGCCCCGCTGCTGATCGTGGTGCCGGCCATGAGCATCCATGGTTTTCATTTCTCGCCGGACACCCAGGGCCATATCGTCACCCTGTCGCGGCCGCTGGCCGAAGGACTACAGCAGCGCCTGGCCGACCAGGCCGGCGTGCTGGCACGATCCGAGGTACATCCGCTGAGCTCGCCGCGTCAGCGGGCACGTATCGCCACCCTGATCGACCAGATCGACGACGAGTATCGGCATCCGGCGCTGGGCCGTAGCCACCTGCTGGAGGCTCTGGTGGAGGCACTGACCGTCGAGGTGGCACGGCTGGCAGAGCCGTTGCCCGGCTACGCCGCGCGCTCGCGCCCTCGTCAGCGGGGCGAGGCCAGGGAACACCTTCAGGCCTACCAGGCCTTGATCGAAGAGCACTGCGCCGAGCAGCCCGGCATCGAGTGGTTCGCCGAACGACTGGGCATGAGCAGCGCCCATCTCAATCTGCTGTCCCGGCGCCTGGCCGGTCGCAGCGCCCTGCAGCTGCTCCACGAACGCCTGCTGCTCGAAGCCAAGCGCCAGCTCACCTATACCAACATGACGGTGGGCGAGGTGGCCGACGGCCTGGGCTTCTCCGAGCCGGCCTACTTCACCCGCTTCTTCAAGCGCCTCACCGGCATGCCGCCCCGCGACTTCCGGCATCAGCACAAGGGCACCGAACAGCCAGAGACGCCGTGATGCGCTTCTCTCTCGCGGACGATATTCGCCTCCGTGCAGGCCCACATTCGTCGAATTGCCGTGCCCGAGTTGAATGCTAATCTCCCTGAGCAAATAACAAACATTAATTCGCATAACGAACCGCATTCGTGAGGAATGCCCTCTGCGGTCCTTCTCTCCCCGGGAGCCCCACACCATGAAAAAACGTCTCTTCTACCTGGCCGTGCTCGGCCTCTCGGCCAGCGCCTCCGGCATGACACTGGCCGATACACAGGTGGTCATGCTCGGCACCGGCACCCCCGTGCCCGACGGTGAACGCGCGGGGGCCGGCGTCGCCGTCATCCACGACGGTGAAGCCTACGTCTTCGATGTCGGGGCGGGCGTCGTCGAACGGGCGACCCAAGCGGCCGAGCGATTCGATATCGAGCCGCTGAGCCCCATCAACATCGATCACCTGTTCCTGACCCACCTGCACAGCGACCATGTGCTGGACTATCCGGAACTGTTGGCCACTTACTGGTGGCGGCGCAGCAATCAGCTCCAGGTCTTCGGCCCGCCGGGCACCCAAGCGATGAGCGAAGGCATCTACACCATGCTGGCCGATGACACCGAAACGCGCCTGAAGGACAAGAGCCCGGTCACCAATCCCGAGGCGGCCCATGCCGCCGTCACCGAGATCAGCGGTCCCGGCACCGTGTACGAGGCTGGCGAGATCCGGATCGACGCCTTCCCGGTGTCGCATGGTGACTGGGACGAGGCCTACGGATACAAGGTCACGACGCCCGACAAGACCATCGTCATCTCCGGCGACACCTCGATCGACGACGAGGTCCAGCGCCAGGCCGAGGGCGCCGATATCCTGATCCATGAGGTGATCAGCCGCCGCGGCTGGGAAGAACTCCCGGAGCAATGGCAGGACTACCATCAGTATGCCCACACCCTGAGCAACGAGCTGGCCGGCCTGGCAAACGCCGCTCGGCCGGACCTGCTGGTGCTCTACCATGTGTTGCACTACGGTGCTCCGATCGAGTCCGCCCTCGAGGAGGTTCAGCAGCAGTACGACGGCGAAGTGGTGCTGGCCGACGACCTCGACGTCTTCCGCTGATCCCCGCTCCCTTCTGCCCATCGCGCTGAAACGACAAGGCCGGCCCTTGGGCCGGCCTTGTCCTGGCCTGTTGCCAGTCCAGGGGAGAGAAACGCTCCCGGCCTACAGCAGAAACAAGCCGGTCAGCGCCGGGAACAGGATCAGCAACGCCAGGCGCACGAAGTCCGAGGCGATGAACGGCGACACCCCGCGGAAGATCTCGCCCAGCGAGACGTGGGGCGCCATCGCCTTGATCACGAACACGTTCATGCCCACCGGCGGGGTGATCAGCCCCAGTTCCACGGTCAGCACCGTGACGATACCGAACCACACCGGGTCGATGCCCAGCGACTGGATGATCGGGAACACCACCGGCACCGTGATCACCAGCATGGCGATGGCGTCCATGAACATGCCCAGCACGAAGTACATCAGCAGGATGCACAGCACGACCACGATCGGCGCCAGGTCCATGCCATACAGGACGTCGCTGATCGAGAACGAGATCCGCGACACCGAGATGAAGTAGCCCAGGGTGTCGGCCCCCACCAGCATGAAGAACACCACCGTCGACAGGGCCAGGGTCTCCTGCACCGCCCGCCACAGCTCGCGCCCGCGCAGGCCCTTGGCCAGGGCGTAGAGCAGGGTGGCGAAGGCGCCGACGCTGGCCCCCTCGGTAGGGGTGAAGATGCCGAAGTAGATGCCCAGGATCATCACCAGGAACACCGCGAAGAACGGCACCAGCCCGGACAGCGAGGCCAGCTTCTCGCGCCACGTGGTCGGCTCGCCGGCCACCGCCAGCGACGGCTTCACGCGCATCACCACGGTCACGGTGAGCGCGTACATCACCAGCCCCATCAGCCCCGGCACCAGCCCGGCCATGAACATGTCGCCCACCGACTGCTCGGTGAGGATGGCGTAGATCAGCAGCGCGATGGACGGCGGGATCATGATCCCCAGGGTGCCGCCGGCGGCCAGCGCTCCAGTGGCCAAGCCGCGGTGGTAGCCGTAGCGCTCCATCTCCGGCAGCGCCACCCGGGTCATGGTGCTGGCAGTGGCCAGGGACGAACCGGAAATCGCCGAGAACACCCCGCACGAGCCCACCGCGGCGATCGCCAGGCCGCCCTTCCAGCCGCCGCAGATCACCCGGGTGGCCTGGAACAGCTTGCCGGCCATGCCGGAGTGGGCCGCCAGCACGCCCATCAGGATGAACATCGGCACCGCACTGAAGCTGTAGTTGGACAGCACCTCCACCGGCACCGTCTTGAGCTGGGAAATCGCCGCGTCCCAGCTGATCACCTGGGCGAAGCCCACCACCCCGACGATCAGCATGGTCAGCGCCACCGGCACGCGCAGGATCATCAGCACCAGCAGCCCGCCGAGGCCAAGCGCCCCGATCATCTCACTCGCCATGGGACACCTCCGCGTCGCGACCGAACAGCGCGCCGAGCAGCGCCTCGATCAGGCTGCGCACCCCGAGCAGCAGGCTCAGGGCCGCGGCCGCGTAGTAGATGGGGCTCATCGGCAGGCGCAGGTCCTGGGTCACCTCGCCGTGGCCCGCAGCGCTCTGCGCCGAGTCGATCAGGCCGAGGAAGAGCACCAGGCCCAGCGCCGCGAAACCCAGCAGGTAGACGCCGTGCAGACGGTTCTTGAGCGCCGGGGCGAGGCCGTGGGAAAAGGCCTCGACCACCACCTGGCTCTTCTCGACGTTGGCCGCCATGGCGGCCAGCAGCGAGCACAGCATCAGGTAGCTGACCAGCTCGACGCTGCCGGTCACCCGCAGCGCGATGGCCCCCTCGGTGAGCCGATACAGGTAGCGGGTGCTGACGTCGGCGATGGTCACCGCCAGCAGGGCGACCAGGGCGACGCCGGCCACCACTCGACAGACGAGGGCCAGCGCGTGGCTGGCCCGTTCCAGATAGGTCGTCATCATGGCTTATTCCTGGGCGGCGCAGGCATCGCTGGCCGCCAGCGCGGCCTCGTAGACCTCACGGCCCGGCAGGCCGCGCTCCTCGAGGCGAGCCAGATAGCCGTCGATGCCGTCCTGGAGCGGTTTCTGCCAGTCGGGATCGTTCAGCGGGTCGTCGATCTCGCGGATGGTATGGCCGGCCTCGATGGCCTCCTGCTTGCCCTCGCGATCGAGCCGATCGAACACCGCCCCGGCGTTCTCGGCCCACTGCATGCCCGAGTTGGCATCGATGACCGCCTGCTGCTCGGGGCTCAGGCGATCGTAGGTGCGCTGGCTCATGGTGGCGACGAAGATCAGGGTGTAGAAGGGCACCTCGGTGTGGTGGCTGACCAGCTCGTTGATGCGGAAGCCCTTGAGCCCCTCCCAGGGAAAGCTCAGGCCATCGATCACGCCGCGCTGCATGGCGGTGTAGATGTCCGGCGCCGGCATGCCGACCGGCGTGGCGCCCATGTTCTCGAGCATCTCGCCGGCCACCGCGGTGGGCCGGCGGATACGCAGGCCATCCAGGTCCGACGGCACCTGGACATCGGTGTCGATGGTGTGGATGCCGCCCGGCCCGGTGGTGAACATGAACAGCGGACGCGTATCCTCATACTCCGCGTCCAGGTGGCCCTCGTCGTAGAGGGTCTGCAGCACGCAGGCACCCTGGGTGGCGTTGTCGGCGACCCCGGGAAGCTCGACGACCTGCGACAGCGGGAAGCGTCCCGCGGTGTAGCCCTGTGCCGTGGCGCCGATATCGGCGATGCCGTTGGCCGCCGCCTCGTAGATGGCATCGGGCTTGGCCAGGGTGCCGGAGGGATACATCTCGACGCGCAGTTCACCGCCGGACTCCTCCTCGACGGTCTCGGCCCAGGCCTCGAAGATGTCCTGGTTGATGCCGGAGGCGCCGGGCCAGAAGTGGGCCATACGCAGGGTGGTGGCGGCCTGGGCGGACGTGGCGGCCAGGCCGGCGATGGATGCCGCCAGCAGGCAAGCGGTGACCTGGGTCTTCATGGGTTCCTCCGAGCGTTCTTGTCTTGGTCGTATGTCACCCGCGGTTCGCATGGTGAACATCTGTTCGTTATAACGAGGAAAGGTAAACCACCCGCCGCCGAGGGGGAAAGCGACTTTGGTCGTAGACGGGATCCAACGGTGCTCGCCGGCGCTCAGCGAGCCTCTCCCTCCAGCACGTCAGCGTAGCGCAACCCCACCAGGGCATGTTCGCGCATCAGCATCTCGGCTCGGGCGCCCTCGCCGTCGCGCAGGGCCTGGAGCACCAGCTCGTGCTGGATCTGCGCCAGCTGCAGCTTGCGAAACTCCCGCGCCAGCGCCCCAGTATCGAGGATGATCGAGTCCGCCGCCGCGAAGGGCAGATGGTTGTTGCGGGCGATCGCATCGCCAATGACCTCGCTGCCGGCCGAGGACACGACCGCTTCGTGAAAGCCCCGATTCAGCTCGCCCCAGTCGACGACATCGTCTTCGACGAGATAGCCCTTGGCGAGCAGATCGCGGCCCTTTTGGATCCAGAACTCCAATTGACCGAGCAGCTCCGAGGAGAGTCCCTGCTCGGCCAGGCGGCGTGCCGCCAGCCCCTCCAGGACGCCGCGCACCTCCACCGCACAGCGCACATCGGTATCGGAGAACTCGCGCACCATGAAGCCGCGCTTGCCGGCCCGCTGCAGCAGTCCCTCCTGCTCCAGGGTGCGAAAAGCCAGGCGGACCGGCGTCCTCGAGACGCCCAGCTGCTCCGCCACCGCGACCTCGCCAAGCCGTTGCCCGGGCGCTAATTCACCGTCGCTGATCAATCGGCGCAGCTGGCTCACCACGCTCTTGCCACTGTTACTCACTTGATTTCCCTACCGTGATCGTTCGATTCATCGCCACAAGACTTTGGATCCAACTAAAGGATGAGTTGACGCCACAAAGCCCAAAAGCCTTAACTTTGGATCCAAAATACAAACATCCTAGACCGGCACCCGAGGAGATCCCATGACCCACCGAGCCCCCTATCCCAAGAATACCTGGTACGTCGCCTGCACCCCCGACGAACTGGAAGACAAGCCGCTGGGCCGTACCATCTGCAATGAACCGATCGTGTTCTTCCGCGGCGAGGAAGGCAAGGTCGCCGCGGTGGAGGACTTCTGCCCCCACCGCGGCGCCCCGCTGTCGCTGGGCTTCGTGCGCGACGGCCAGCTGGTATGCGGCTACCACGGCCTGGAGATGGGCTGCGACGGCAAGTGTTCCAGCATGCCGGGGCAGCGCGTGCGGGGCTTCCCGAGCATCCGCGCCTACCCGGTCGAGGAGCGCCACGGCTTCGTGTGGATCTGGCCGGGCGACCCGGAGCGGGCCGACACCGGGCTGATTCCCGAGCTGCACTGGGCCAACGATCCGGACTGGGCCTACGGCGGCGGGCTATACCACATCCACTGCGACTACCGGCTGATGATCGACAACCTCATGGACCTGACCCATGAGACCTATGTCCACGCCTCCAGCATTGGCCAGCCGGAGATCGAGGAGTCTGCGCCTGCGACCCGCGTCGAGGGCGACGAGGCGATCACCGAACGCCACATGGAGCGCATCCCCGCCCCGCCCTTCTGGCAGGCGGCGCTGCGCGGCAACGGCCTGGCCGACGACGTGCCGGTGGATCGCTGGCAGATCTGCCGCTTCACCCCGCCGAGTCACGTGCTGATCGAAGTGGGCGTGGCCCATGCCGGCCATGGCGGCTACGAGGCACCGGCAGAGGTCAAGGCGGCGAGCATCGTGGTCGATTTCATCACTCCCGAGACCGATACCTCGATCTGGTACTTCTGGGGCATGGCGCGCAACTTCAAGCCGGAGGACCAGGCGCTCACCGACCGCATCCGCGAAGGCCAGGGCCAGATCTTCTCCGAGGACCTGGAGATGCTGGAGTCCCAGCAGCGCAACCTGCTGCGCTACCCCGACCGCCAACTGCTCAAGCTCAACATCGACGGCGGCGGCGTCCAGGCGCGGCGCATCATCGACCGGATCCTCGCCGAGGAAAACGAGGTCTCCGAGAAGGAGGGCGTCTCATGAGCCAGGTTCCCCTGTCGCTGATCGTCGAGGTCAAGGCGCGCCGCGATGAAGCCCGCGACATCGTCACCTTCGAGTTGGCCGATCCCCACGGCCGGCCGCTGCCGGCCTTCGGTGCCGGCGCTCACATCGACGTGCGCGTCCCGTCGCAGGGTCAGGAAAGCCTGGTTCGCCAGTACTCGCTGTGCAATCACCCCGAGGAGCGCGACCGCTACCAGATCGGCGTGCTGCGCGACCCGAACTCGCGGGGCGGCTCCGTGGCCATGCACGACGAGCTCCAGGAGGGCGACCTGATCCAGATAAGCGCGCCCAAGAACCACTTCCCGCTCGAGCCGGCCAAGCGCGTCCTGCTGCTGGCCGGCGGCATCGGCATCACCCCGCTGCTGTGCATGGCCGAACGGCTGGCGCACACCGGCGCCGACTTCGAATTGCACTACTGCACCCGGTCGCCGGAGCGCACGGCCTTCCGCGAGCGCATCGACGCCGCCGGCTTCGCCGACCGGGTGCGCTTCCACTTCGACGACGGCGACGAGGCCCAGAAGCTCGATCTGGCCGGGCTGCTTGCCACCCCGGATCCCGACGCCCGGGTCTATGTCTGTGGCCCCTCCGGCTTCATCGATGCCGTGATGTCGACGGCCAAGGCCCAGGGTTGGCCCGACGACCGACTGCACAGCGAGTACTTCGCCGGCGCCGTGACCGCCAGCGAAGACGATGACAGCTTTGAGGTCAGGCTCGCCAGCAGCGGCGCCAGCTACACCGTGCCCGCCGAAAAGACCGTGCACCAGGTGCTGGCCGAGAACGGCGTCGAGATCATGGTCTCCTGCGAACAGGGCGTTTGCGGCACCTGCCTGACGCGGGTGCTTGAGGGCGAGCCCGACCATCGCGACCTGTTCCTGGAAGACCACGAGCACGCCGCCAACGACCAGTTCACCCCTTGCTGCTCGCGAGCGAAAAGCAAGGTGCTGGTGCTGGACCTCTGATCCCGACCCTCGACTCCCCATAACCACAACGACACGATGAGGATCCCATGCAACTCAAGCCGATCGTGACCGGCCTCGCGCTGGCCTGCACCCTGGCCAGCCAGGCCTCCCTTGCCGAGACCACCACCCTGCGTATCGCCCACGTCTGGCCCGGCGGTTCGCTGATCGACCGCGAACTCTTCCAGGCCTGGGGTTCCAGCGTCGAGGAGGCCTCCCAGGGCCGCCTGGAGGTGGAGGTCTATCCCGGCCAGACCCTGACCAAGTCGGAGCAGACCTATCAGAGCACCGCCAGCGGCATCGCCGACATCGGTGCCTCGGCCCAGGGCTATACCGCCGGACGCTTCCCGCTGACCCAGGTCGTCGAGCTGCCCGGCGTCTCGGCCAGCGCCGCCCAGGGCGCCTGCATCCTGCAGTCGCTCTACGACCAGGGAGCGCTGGACGACGAGTACGCCGACACCCGCCCGCTGTTCCTGTTCACCACCGGGCCGGGCTACCTGCACACCCAGGAACGGGCGATCGAGACGCCCGATGACCTGGCCGGCCTGCGCCTGCGACGCCCCACGCCGCTGGTGGGCGACATGTTCGAGCGCCTCGATGCCCAGGCGGTTGGCATGCCGGCCCCGGACGTCTTCACCGCCATGCAGCGCGGCGTGGTCGACGGGTTGAGCTTCAACTGGGAGGCCATGAAGACCTTCCGGCTCAACGAGCTGGCCGACCATCACACCGAGATCCCGCTCTACGACCTGTCGCTGTTCGCCACCATGAGTCAGCGCAGCTATGAACAGCTGCCTCCGGATCTGCAACGGGTCATCGACGACCATAGCGGGCAGGAGTGGTCACAGCGCGCCGCGGCGGTCTACGACGAACTGATCCGCCAGGGGCGCCAGGAGGCCGTGGCGGCCGGCGACGAGATCCTGGTCATCGACGACGCCCTCGACGACCCCGACTGGGGCCCGGTGCTGCAGGAGACCATCGACCGTTACCTGGGCGAGCACGGCGATCGCGCCGCCGAGGTCTACGAGGACGCCATGGCCCTGAAGGAGCAGTGCCCGGCCTGATTCCCCCTCCCTTTCCTTCCTGAACAACGCGAACGGCGGCCCACGGGCCGCCGTTCGCGTTTTCGTCATCGATCGAGTGGCCGCTGCGTCCGTCGGGGCTGGCCGGTCGTCGTCGCGGATGCGCACCGTCTTCGACAGGCTCCTAGACCAAAGACGTAGGCGGAGAGGGTGACCCGCCGCGAAAGCTGTTGTAATCTCCGAACATAATGTTTAGTACAACAACAGTATCTTAAAACAACATATCTGCCGTGCACGTCGGGAGACCGCTAGGAGCCGTCATGACAGCCTCCACGCTCGAACCATCCGCCGCCCCGTCCTTCACCGAGCCCCGGGTACGACTCGAGGTGCGGGAGGATGGCACCCAGCTGCTGGATTCCGCGATTCCACTGGCCGACGACTACGCCCGCTGCAGCGGCGAATGGCTGGAGCACTGGGCCCACGAGGCCCCGAACCGGGTCTGGCTGGCCGAGCGCGATGGCGAGAGCGGCTGGTGTGAACTCACCTACGGCGAGGCGCATCGTCGGGTGACCGCCATCGCCAGCGCCCTGCTCCGCCGGGAGCTCTCCGCGGCGCGTCCGCTGGTGATCCTCTCGGACAACAGCATCGAGCATGCGCTGCTGATGACCGCAGCCATGCATATCGGCGTGCCCTCCTGCTCGGTCTCGCCGGGCAGTTCGCTGATGTCGAAGGACCACGCCAAGCTCAAGCGTCAGATCGCGCTGCTCGAGCCGGGCATGGTCTACGCCGACCCTATCGAGCCCTTTCGCCCGGCGCTCGAGAACATCGCCGACTGCCACGACGGCGAGCTGGTCGCCGGCGGCCGCAGCCGCGACACCGCAGGCGCCCTGCCCTTCGCCGAACTCGAGGGCGAGCGCGACGAAGCGGCGGTGCAACGCGCCTTCGCGGCCATCACCCCGGACACCATCGCCAAGTTCCTGTTCACCTCGGGCTCGGTGGGCACGCCCAAGGCGGTGCCCAACACCCAGCGCATGCTGTGCTCCAACCAGCGGGCCAAGGCCCTCATCTGGCCGACCCTGGCCGAGCGTCCGCCGGTGCTGCTCGACTGGCTGCCCTGGAGCCACACCTTCGGCGGCAACCACAACTTCAACATCGTGCTGCACTGGGGCGGCACTCTCTATCTGGACGACGGCAAGCCGACCCCGGAGCTGATCGAGAAGACCGCCCGCAATCTCGAGGAGGTCTCGCCGACCCACTACTTCAGCGTGCCGCGTGCCTATGACATGCTGATGCCGCTGCTGCGCGAGGACGCCGCCCTGCGCGAGGCCTTCTTTCGTCGTCTACAGCTGGTGTTCTACGCCGCGGCGGCCCTGCCCGCGCACCTGTGGACCGAGCTCGAGAGCATGGCGCGGCAGACCACCGGCCGCGAGGTGCTGATCGCTTCCTCCTGGGGTTCCACCGAGACCGCGCCAATCTGCACCGACTGCCACTACCCGGCGATCCGCTCCGGGGTAATCGGCGTGCCGGTGCCGGGCACCACCCTCAAGCTGGTGCCCACCGCCGGAAAACTCGAGGTGCGCGTCAAGGGGCCCAACATCTTCACCGGCTACTGGAAGCAGCCCGAGCTGTCGGCCAAGGCCTTCGACGACGAAGGCTTCTACATGATCGGCGACGCGGTGAAGTTCGTGGATGCCGGGCATCCCGAACAGGGCCTGCTGTTCGACGGTCGCGTCAGCGAGGACTTCAAGCTGCTCACCGGCACCTGGGTGCACGTGGGCGCGCTGCGCATGGCCGGCCTCGACGCCCTCAAGCCCATCGCCCTGGACATCGTGGTCGCCGGCCACGACCGCGACGAGATCGGTTTCCTGATCTTTCCGCACCTCGCCGAGTGCCGCCGCCTGTGCCCGGATCTCGACGAGCACGCTCCCGCGGCGCGCGTGCTGTCGCACCCCGCGGTGGTCGAGCGCGTGCGCCAGGGCATGCGGGCCCTGAAGGCCAAGGGCGGCGGCAGCTCCACCTATCCGACCCGCGCCCTGCTGCTCGAGTCGCCGCCCTCCACGGAAGCCGGCGAGATCACCGACAAGGGCTACATCAACCAGCGCCAGGTGTTGACCCGCCGCGCCGATCGGGTCCAGACCCTGTATGCCACCGACACGCCGGCCACGGCCGTCATCACGCTCTGATTCACCACTTTCAACATCGCCGAGGCCCACCATGACCGAGACCCTCGTCAAGACGTCACTGGACGACAGCATCTACACCATCACCCTGGCCCGCCCCGAGAAGCGCAACGCGGTCAGCGATCGCCTGCTCGGCGCCCTGAAAGAGGCGGTGGTCGCCGCGCCGGAAGGCACCCGGGTGATCATCCTCGCCGCCGAGGGCAAGCACTTCTGCGCCGGGCTGGATCTCGCCGAGCACCAGCATCGCGAACCCTTCGGCGTGATGCAGCACTCGCGCGGCTGGCACCGCATCTTCGATCGCCTGCAGAACGGCGGCATCCCGGTGGTCGCCGCCATGCAGGGTGCAGTGATCGGCGGCGGCCTGGAGCTGGCCAGCGCCGCCCACGTGCGCGTCGCCGAGCCGAACACCCTCTATCAGTTGCCCGAGGGACGTCACGGCATCTTCGTCGGCGGCGGGGCTTCGGTGCGGGTCGCCAACATCATCGGCGCCGGTCGCATGTGCGAAATGATGCTCACCGGCCGCCTCATGGACGCCGACGAGGGCCAGCGCCTGGGGCTCTCCCACTACGTGGTCGGCGAGGGCGAGAGCCTGGCCAAGGCTCGCCAGCTGGCCGAGCGGATCGCCGAAAACGCGCCCATGGCCAACTGGGCCATGGTCTCGGCCATTTCGCGCATCGGCGACATGTCCAGCGACGACGGCCTGTTCGTTGAGTCGCTGACCGCCGCCCTGACCCAGACCAGCCCCGAGGTCGCCGAGCGCATCGGGGAATTCCTGACGCGCAAGGACAAGGGCCTGCGCACCTGAGGAAAGGCCGATGGATAGTGACATTCACGACATGAATCAGCGCTTTCCTATCGACGTCGTTTACCGTTTCAGGAGAGAACCATGAAGTGCCAGGACAATACCTTCCTCGTCACCGGCGGGGCCTCCGGCCTCGGCGAAGCCACGGTGCGCGAACTGCACGGCGCCGGCGCCCGAGTGGTGATCGCCGACCTCAACGCCGAGCGCGGCGAGGCCCTGGCGTCCGAGCTGAATGAGAATGGCTCGGGCGAGCGCGCGGCCTTCCAGCGCACCGACGTCACCCGCGAGGCCGACGCCCAGGCCGCGGTGGACCTGGCCGTCTCGCGCTTCGGCGGCCTGCAGGGGCTGATCAACTGCGCCGGCATCGGCGATCCCGCCAAGGTGCTGGGCCGCCAGGGGCCCCAGCCGCTCGAGACCTTCTCGCGGGTGGTGCAGATCAACCTGATCGGCACCTTCAACATGATCCGCCTGGCCACCGCCGCCATGGCCGAGGGCGCACCACAGGCCGACGGCGAGCGCGGGGTGATCATCAACACCGCCTCGGTGGCCGCCTATGACGGTCAGATCGGCCAGGCCGGCTACGCCGCCTCCAAGGGCGGCATCGTGTCAATGACCCTGCCCGTCGCCCGCGAGCTGGCCCGCCACGGCATCCGCGTGATGACCATCGCCCCGGGGCTGTTCATGACGCCGCTGATGGAGACGCTGCCCGAGGAGGTCCAGCAGTCGCTGGCCGCGTCGATCCCCTTCCCCCACCGCCTGGGCCGGCCCGACGAGTTCGCCCGCCTGGCCTGCCAGATCGTCGACAACGCCATGATGAACGGCGAGACGATCCGGCTGGATGGCGCCCTGCGCATGGCCCCGCGCTAGCCATTTGCCTGGCGCCTGACGACGCTTGCCGCTGCTTCAGGCGCCACAGGCAGACGACACCCCCACGGCACTCCGCCCCCCGACATGCTGGCCACCGATGGCGGCCGGGCGGAACGCCTGTGCCATGAACCGGCGCCGCGCCGATGCCGGGCATCTGCTCCATCGGCCAGGAGGACACCACCATGATCGATTACCACGCGCCGCTGCGTGACATGCAGTTCATTCTCGACGAGCTCGCCGGCCTTCCCGACGTGGCCGCGCTGCCCGCCTGCGAGGAGGCTTCCCCCGACCTGGTGGCGGCGATCCTCGAGGAGGCCGGCAAGTTCGCCACCGGCGTGCTGGCCCCGACCAACCGCCAGGGCGACCTGGAAGGCTGCCATATGGAGGGCGAGCGGGTCATCGTGCCCGAAGGCTGGCAGGCCGCCTACGACCAGTTCTGCGAGTCGGGCTGGTTGGGACTGTCGCTGCCGGAGGAATACGGCGGCCAGGGCCTGCCCAAGCTGGTCTCCACCCCGGTGTGGGAGATGTGGTTCTCCAGCAACATGGCCTTCACCATGCTGCCGCAGCTCAACGTCGGCCAGGCCGAGGCGCTGCTGATCGCCGCCAGCGAGGAGCAGAAGGCCACCTGGCTCGAGAAGGTCGTCAGCGGCGAATGGGCCGCCACCATGAACCTCACCGAACCCCAGGCCGGCTCCGACCTGGCCGCCACCCGCATGCGCGCCGAGCCCGATGCCAGCGGCGACTACCGCCTCTTCGGGCAGAAGATCTATATCTCCTACGGCGAGCACGAACTCACCCCCAACATCGTACACCTGGTGCTGGCCCGGCTGCCCGACGCCCCCGAGGGGGTCAAGGGGCTGTCGCTGTTCCTGGTGCCCAAGTACCGCCTGGAGTCAGACGGCACCCCCGGCGAGCACAACGACGTGCGCTGCATCTCCATCGAGCACAAGATGGGCATCCATGGCAGCCCCACCTGTACGCTCAGCTTCGGCGACCACGACGGCGCCGTGGGTCAGCTGGTCGGCGAACCCCACCAGGGCCTCAAGACCATGTTCATCATGATGAACGAGGCCCGCTTCGGGGTCGGCGTGCAGGGCCTGGCGCTGGGCGAGCGCGCCTACCAGGCGGCGCTGGAGCATGCCCGGGAGCGCGTCCAGGGGCGCAACGTGGTCAGCGGCGAGATGGGCCTGCCGATCCTGCACCACCCGGACGTCAAGCGCATGCTGGTGGGCATGCGCGCACGACTGCTGGCCATGCGCACCTTCCTCTACACCGCCGCCGGCTGGTTCGACCTGGCCCGCCACCATCCCGACGCCGAGGTCGCCGACCGGCACCGGCGCTACGTCGACCTGCTGATGCCGGTGGCCAAGGGCTGGTGCACCGAGGTCGGCAACGACCTGTGCGACGAGGCGATCCAGGTATTCGGCGGCATGGGCTTCGTCGAGGAAACGGGCGTCGCACAGCTGTTCCGCGACGCCCGCATCATCACCATCTACGAAGGCACCACCGGCATCCAGGCCAACGACCTGCTGGGCCGCAAGATCCTGCGCGAGAACGGTGAAACGCTGCGCGAGCTGATCGACGACATCCGCGCCTGCGCATGCTCGGTCGGCGAGGATGCCCGCCTCACCGAGCTGGCCGCGAGCCTGGACGAGATGCTCGACACGCTGGCAGACACAGCCGACTGGTTGATCGCCCAAGGCAAGGAGCAGACCGCCGCGCTCTACGGCGGCGCGGTGCCATTACTGCATCTGCTGGGCACCGTTTGCGGCGGCTGGCAGCTGGCCCGGGCCGCCCGGACGGCGCAGCGCCAGCTCGACGCCGGCGAGGGCGACGCCGACTACCTGGCCGGCATCATCGATCTCGCCCGCTTCTACATGGCCAGCGTGGCCCCGGAGGCGGCATCCCACGCCCGGGGCGTGCGCGACGGCGGCAACGTCCTGGCCCAGTTTTCCGAGGCCGGCCTTTAAGTCCTTTCCCCACACAGGAGAAGCCCATGAAAGTCCTCGTCGCGGTCAAACGCGTCATCGACTACAACGTCAAGATCCGGGTCAAGCCGGATCACAGCGACGTCGACCTGACCAACGTCAAGATGGCCCTGAACCCCTTCTGCGAGATCGCCGTGGAAGAAGCGGTGCGGCTCAAGGAGAAAGGGGTGGCGACGCAAGTGGTCGCGGTCACCGTGGGCCCCAAGGCCGCCCAGGAACAGCTGCGCACCGCGCTGGCGCTGGGCGCCGACCGGGCGATCCATGTGGATACGTCGGCGCAGACCGACGAGGCCGTCGAGTCGCTGGCCGCGGCCAAGCTGCTGGCCAAGGTGGTCGAGGAAGAACAGCCGGGGCTGACGATTCTCGGCAAGCAGGCCATCGACAGCGACAACAACCAGGTGGGTCAGATGCTCGCCGCGCTGACCGGCCGCCCCCAGGGTACCTTCGCTTCCGCAGTGGTGGTTGATGGCGGGGCTGATGACAAAAGCCTCAAGGTCACCCGCGAGATCGACGGCGGCCTGCAGACCGTCGCCCTCCAGCTGCCGGCCATCGTCACCACTGACCTGCGCCTCAACGAGCCGCGCTACGCCAAGCTGCCCGACATCATGAAGGCCAAGAAGAAGCCGCTGGACACCAAGACGCCGGACGAGCTGGGCGTGTCGGTTGCCTCCGGGCTCAAGCGTGTGCGCGTCGAACCGCCGGCCGAGCGCCAGGGTGGCGTCAAGGTGGGCTCCGTGGACGAGCTCGTGGACAAACTCAAGAACGAAGCAAAAGTTCTTTGATAACAGTTGCTTTGAAAGGAGCTGATCGGATGAGCATTCTGGTACTCGCGGAGCACCACGACGGCCAGCTGGCCGAGGCCACCGCCCACGTGGTCGCCGCCGCCCGTAAAGTGCAAGAGAGCACCGGGGGCAATATCGACGTTCTCGTGGCCGGCGAGAACGTCGGCGCCATCGCCGAGGCCGCCGCCAGGCTCGATGGCGTGGCCCGGGTGCGCGTGGCCGACGCCGCCGTCTACGCCCACCAGCTGGCCGAGCCGCTGGGTGACCTGCTGGTGGCGCTGGCCGACGACTACTCTCACGTTCTGGCCGCTGCCACCACCACCGGCAAGAACGTGCTGCCGCGGCTCGCCGCGCTCAAGGACGTCAGCCAGATCTCCGAGATCATCGGCGTGGAGAGCGCCAACACCTTCCAGCGGCCGATCTATGCCGGCAACGCCATCGCCACCGTGCAGAGCGAGGACGCGCTGAAGGTGATCACCGTGCGGCCCACCGCCTTCGATGCGGTGGCTGAAGTTGAAACGAAGAGTGCCGGCAGTGCCGCCGTGGAAGCGGTCGAGGCCGGCATCGACAACGCCCTGTCGAGCTTCGTCGACGAGCGGCTCGAGCAGAGCGACCGCCCCGAGCTGGGCGCCGCCAAGATCGTCATCTCCGGCGGCCGCGGCATGGGCAGCGGCGAGAACTTCACGCTGCTCGAGGCCGTCGCCGACAAGCTCGGCGCGGCGATCGGCGCCTCGCGTGCGGCGGTGGACGCCGGCTTCGTGCCCAACGACATGCAGGTCGGCCAGACCGGCAAGATCGTGGCGCCGGAGCTGTACATCGCGGTGGGGATCTCGGGCGCCATCCAGCACCTGGCGGGGATGAAGGACTCCAAGGTGATCGTCGCCATCAACAAGGACGAGGAAGCGCCGATCTTCCAGGTCGCGGACTATGGGCTCGTGGCGGATCTCTTTGAGGCGCTGCCCGAGCTAGAGCAGAAGCTCTAGGTCCAAGGCAAGGCACGACCCCATCGGTCGCGCTCTCGAGAGTCACTGGTCTCTTGGCGGATCTCTTTGAGGCGCTGCCCGAGCTAGAGCAGAAGCTCTAGGTCCAAGGCAAGGCGCGACCCCATCGGTCGCGCTCTCGAGAGTCACTAGCCTCGTGGCGGATCTGTTCGAGGCCCTGCCGGAGCTCGAGAGCAGGCTGTAAGCCACGCCAGAAGGCGCTGACCAGGTGCGGTCAGCGCCTTTTGTATGCCAACCCACGTCGTCACACGTACATCCCGCCGTTGACGTTGAGGGTCTGGCCGTTGACGTAGGAAGCCTCGTCGGAGGCCAGGAAGGCCACCACCGCCGCAACCTCCTCCGGTCGACCGCTGCGGCCCTGGGGAATCCGCGCCAGCAGCTTGTCGCGGACCTTGTCCGGAATCTGCGCGGTCATCTCGCTGTCGATGAACCCCGGCGCCACGGCGTTGATCGCCACGCCCTGACGCGCCAGCTCCTTGCTCAGGCTCTTCACGAAGCCGATCACGCCCGCCTTGGCGGCGGAATAGTTAGCCTGGCCAATATTGCCCTCATTGCCGGACAGCGAGCTGATGCAGACGATGCGCCCAGATTGGCGCTCGATCATGTGCCGAGCGACCTCCTGAGTGCACAGGAACATCGAGGTGAGGTTGACGTCCATCACCGCGTCCCACTGCTCGTCGGTCATCTTGAGGAAGGCGGCGTCGCGGGTGATGCCGGCGTTGTTGACCAGGATATCCAGGCGGCCGAAACGCTCTATCACGCGTCGGATCAACGCCGCCACCTGGGCACGGTCGGCCACGTCGCAGGCAATCGCCAGGCTATCGTGGCCCCGTTCGACCAGCGCCTCGGCCACCCGCTGTGCGGCCTCCCCATCGATGTCCACCACCACGGTGCGCGCCCCCTCGGCGGCCAGACGCTCGACCATGGCGGCGCCCAGGCCACGACCGGCACCGGTCACCACGGCCACGCGTTCGTGCAACTTCATCGCATCATCTCCATTTAGTTGGGTCCCGTGCCCACCATGCTGGAACATTCGAAAATGGCACCAAGCCGACGTCGGCCCCTAAACAAGGGGTCTTCGCATCTTGGCGTGTAATATCATTATGGGAGTGCAAGATCCGGCACCACTGCACGATTGGGAACGCATTCCTAGGCGCCTGACGGCGCCTTCGCGATCTAAAGGTCGCTCCCACGAAGAACACTAAAAAAGAGGCGAATCATCGAGCGCCAGAACGGCCGATGATTCGCCTGACAAGGATCAAAACGCGGAAAAGGAGTTACCCAGAAATCACTGCATCAAAACTTGTACATGGCCATCAGCTCGACTTGCTGGCCGCCCGGGCGCAGCGGCATGGTGAGCGCGTTGCGATCACGCCACTCGATGCCGAGGTCCAGGCCCGGCAGGTAGGTGTAGATCAGGTTGACGTTAGTCACCTGCAGGGTGTCATCCTCCACTGCCGGTGATACCTCATCGGCGGTCACCTGCCCGTAGCGCACGTTGCCACTCAGTCGCTCGGTAAAGCGGTGGCTGACACCGGCAGAAAAGCCTGTGGTGCTGACCAGTTCGCCGTTGGCATCGACTTCACCCTTTCTTGCAATGGTGCCCGGCGATGCCGCGCCGTTATACCCCCAGCCGGCTTGTATGTTATTCCCCTCCCCTGTGTAGCCGCTCAGGGCGACAGAGGTGTCGCCGAAGTTCAGCTTGCCCGCCAGAGAGATCGCGGCACCGAACTCCGAGTCATCCAGCCCGGTTTCGACCTCACGCCCGGTAACGGCCAGGTTGAACGCATGCCCCGCCTGGGTTCGATGGGTGTATGAGGCCACCATGTCCGGAACGTCGGCATCGCTGTAGACCGGGTCCTGGAAGCTGAAACGGAAACCGCCCGTCGTATAATGCAGGACCAGATCGGGGCGAACGACGGCCCCGCTGCCCGCGATGGTGCCGACCCCAGTGCCATAGAAATCCAGAATCCGAACGTCGAACGGCGCCGAGGCATAGAACTGTCCCGTCCATGTCTGGCCAAGCGTCAGGTTGTCGACCTTGACGTAGGCATGGCGCAAGCGCATGGCGTAGCTCGTATCGCTGGTATCGGTGGCATTGTCCCAGAAATCGCCTTCCACGAAGGCCGTGACATCATGCCCCTCGATCTCTCGGTCCACCTTGAAGTTAAGCCGAGACTGACGGGCGGAGCTATCGAAGTACCGGTCTCCACCGTCGGGATCGGTCAAGATGCCCTCGGCCTTGATATAGCCACCGACGCTGAATGTCGTACCGTCGATCTCTGCGACCTCCAGGGCCTGAACCTGGGAAGACATGGAGGCGACGGCCACGGCGAGTGCGAGCTTGTTATTGAATGTCATCGCTGCGTTGCTCCGTATTGTTGTCGTGATGAAAGGCTCGTTTTCCAGAGAGCCATGGAGGGGGAGAGTCCCCTTGGAGAACTGCCGTTCTCTTGTCGTTTTTCTGTGTTGCCCGGCATCTTTCACCGGGCGTGAAGGGCAGCGGTGCGGCCTCAGCCCACCTTGACGACCAGCGCCGCGGCGGAGTCGCCCGCCGCACAGCCGGTCACCAGGGCGTAACCACCACCCTTGAGCGCGGTCTCCTCGATGGCCTCGATCAGCAGCCGCGCCAGGGTCGGCGCCTGGGGGTGCCCATACACCAGCGAGGTGCCGTAGTTGTTGAAGTCGTGGGCATCGATCCCCAACGCCTTGGCCAGGTGCAGGTCATTGGCGATGAAGGGCGAGTGATTCTTGACCGTCTTGATCTGATCGATCGTCAACCCGGCCTGATCGAGCGCCCGCTGAGCGGCGGTGGCAGGTGCCATGGGCATATGTGCCGGCTTGGTGCGGGCGTGCCCGTAGGCCACCACCTGCACCGCCAGCCGGGGATCGGTGCTGAGGTCTCGAGCCCGCTCGCGAGTGGTCACGACGATGCCGGCATTGGCATCGGCCGGATGGGTCTGGGCACCGTAGGTATGAATGCCGTCGGGCTGCACCGTTCGCAGCCTGGCCAGGCCCTCGGCGCTGGTGGCGGTCACCCCTTCGTCTGCCTCGACGAGCTTGGTCTCCTTGCGCGAGACGGGAACCTCCAGCGGGAACATGTAGCGCTTCTGGAAGGCGCGATCGTCGGCCAGGGCCTCGGCGTACTGGGCATAGCGACGCAGCGTCAGCTCGTCGGCCTGCTCGCGGGTGAAGCCGTGCTCGCGGGCCACGTTCTCGGCGGTGGTCAGCATGTCCTTGCCGGTGGCCGGGTCGGCGGCGATGTTGTCCATGTTCCAGTTCTCGGCAATCACCTCGCCGCCCGGACCGTTAGGATTGGGCCAGATGGTGTGGGGGCCGTTGGAAGGACGGTCGGCAAGCAGGCAGTAGGTAGTGGCGAAGCTGCCGCTCTCCACCGCCAGGGCGGCGTTGAACACCGCGGTGGTGGCGGTGGCGCAGGCCTGGGTGATGTTCTGCCCGGGCGCCTGTCCGGCGCCCATCATGGCCGCCGCCCAGGGGGCACCATAGAAGATCGACTTCTGCCCCACCGAGACCCCGAGATAGAGGTAGTCGATGATCGTCGGATCGAGCTCGCGGGACGCGAACCAGCGCTTGCTGGTGGCCGCGCCCAGCTCGATCGAGTTGATGTTGGCCAGGCTGCCCATCCACTTGCAGAAGGGACTGGAGTAATAACCGCCGTAGGGGATATAGGCGTTCTTGAACATGTTCGACTCCTCGATGGGATGAAGGGACTCGCCCCGGGGCTCAGGCGACGGTCAGCCGCTCGCGCAACCCGCCCCACTGGGGCTGAAAGAGCTCATGGGGCATCTCGCGCAGCTCGTCGGCGATGCGTGGCACGAAGTCCATGGCCGCCAGGATGTCGCGCTCGATATCGAGGCCCGGCGCCACTTCGGTGAGGGTGATCTCGCCGTCGATCAGCTCGAACACGCAGCGCTCGGTGACGAACAGCACCGGCTTGCCGACCTCGCGGGCATAGCGCCCGCTGAAGGTGACCTGGTCGACGCGCTGCACAAACTTGCGGCGATGGCCTTCCTGGCGAATGGCCAGCCGGCCGTCCTCGACCATCACCTCGCCGCCGTTGGTGAAAGTGCCGCAGAACACCACCTTGCGGGCGTTCTGGCTGATGTTGATGAAGCCGCCCGGGCCGACCACCTTGTCGCCGAACTTGCTGACGTTGAGGTTGCCCTCGTGGTCGGTCTGGGCCAGGCCGAGGAAGCAAACGTCCAGGCCGCCGCCGTCGTAGAAGTCGAACTGGTAGCCGTGGTCGATGATCGCCTCGGCGTTCCAGGAGGTGGCGAAGTCGCCGCCGCTGGCCGGCACCCCGCCATAGGTGCCGAGCTCGGTGGTCAGGGTCATCAGGTCGCTGACGCCCTCCTCCGCGGCGACGCTCGAGACCCCCTCGGGCATGCCGATGCCGAGGTTGACCATGCCTCCCGGCACCAGCTCCATGGCGGCGCGTCGAGCGATCACCTTGCGCGGACCCAGCGGCATCGGCGCGATGCCGCCGAGCGGCACCTTGAGATCGCCGGAGAGCGCCGGGTTGTAACCGGTGGTCATGGTCTGCATGTGCTGCTCGGGTTCGGCCACCACCACGTAGTCCACCAGGTCGCCCGGCACCTTGACGCGCTGCGGATGCAAGCTGCCCTGCTTCGCCAGGTATTCCACCTGGGCGATGACGATGCCGCCGCTGTTCTTGGCCGCCTGGGCCATCGACAGCTGCTCGAGGAAGATCGCCTCTCGCTCCAGACTCAGGTTGCCGCGCTCGTCGGCGGTAGTGGCGCGGATCACCGCCACGTCCACCGGGAAGGTGCGATAGAGCAGCCACTCCTCGCCCTCGAGCTCGAGGGACTTGACCAGGTCTTCCTCGGCCACCGTATTGGCCTTGCCGCCCTCCAGGCGCGGGTCGACGAAGGTGCCGAGCCCCACCTTGCTGATCACTCCCGGTTTGCCGCCGGCGATGTGTCGCCACAGGTGGGCCATTACGCCCTGGGGCAGCAAGTAGCCCTCGATGAGGTTCTCGCGAATCAGCTCGCCCATGCGCGGCGCCTGGCCGGTGTGGCCGCTGACCAGACGCTTGACCAGGCCGGCATGCCCCAGGTGGTTCATGCCGCGGGTCTTGCCGTCGCCACAGCCGCAGCTATGCGCCACGGTCAGGTCCCGGGGGGCGCCGCTGTCGAGGAAGCGCGTCTCCAGCGCCGTAGCCACCGCCTCGGCGAAGCCGCACAGGCCGGCGGTGGTCCAGGCGACGGTGTCGCCATCCTGGATCAACCCGGCGGCGGTACTGCTGTCGATGATCTTGCTCACTGTCTCGGCCCTCTTCTGCAGGCATACAATGCTGTGATTTGAATATATTGTTTAAATAACAAACATTTTGAGGCGCACCACTCTTCGCCGCCGGCGGCCATCAGCCGCCGGTCATCATCAGCACGATCTGGGGATAGAAGATCACCAGGGCCACCACCAGGATGTCGGCGACCAGGAAGGTCGCGACCCCCTTGAAGATGTCCACCAGCGAGGCGTACTGCCCGGCGACGCCCTTGATGACGAAGATGTTCATGCCCACCGGCGGCGTGATCATGCCGATCTCCAGCAGCTTCACCAGCAGCACCCCGAACCAGATCAGGCTGACGTCGTAGAGCTCGAACACGGGCAGCAGCACCGGCAGAGTCACCAGCATGGCGCCGAACGGCTCCATGAACAGCCCCAGGAACAGGTAGATGCAGACAACCACCAGCATCAGCTCGAGATAGGAGGGATCCCAGCCGCTGACCGCTCCGGTGATGTAGCCGGCCAGCCCGCTCAGGCTGAGGAAGAGCGTGAACATGCTCGCCCCCACCCCGATGATCAGCAGCGCCGAGGTGGTGGTCAGCGTCTCGAGCAGCGCGGCCTTCATGGCCTCGCGATTCAGGCGGCCCAGCGCCAGGGCGATGACGATGGCCCCGGCGGCGCCCACGGCCCCGGCCTCGGTGGCGGTGAACACGCCAGAGAAAAGCCCGCCGAACACCAGCACGCCCAGCACCAGCACCGGCCATATATCGACCAGGGCCTCCCGGGCGCCGAGCTCGCGGGCGCCGACGGCCTCGCGAGGCACGATGTCAGGACGCCACCAGCTGACCAGCAGGATCACCAAGACATAGCTCAGCGCGGTCAACAGGCCGATGGTGATGCCGCCCAGGAACACCTGGGTGATGGAAACCTGGGCGAACACCCCGTAGACGATCATCAGGATGCTGGGCGGGATCAGCGCGCCGATGGTGCCGCCGGCAGCGATGGTGCCGCAGGCGAAGCTAGGCTTGTAACCGCCGCTGACCATCTCGGGGATGGCGATGCGGCCCATGGCCGCCGAGCAGGCCACGCTGGAGCCGCTCACCGCAGCGAAGCCGGAGCTGGCGACGATGCTCGAGATCGCCACCCCGCCAGGCAGCCAGCGGAACAGCACCTTGGCAGCATTGAACAATCCCTGGGTCAGGCCGGAATGGAAGCAGACGAAGCCCATCAGCAGGAACATGGGCACCGCACTGAGCGTCCATTTGGCGATGAACTCGTAAGGGGAGGACGACAGCATGCCGATGGCGGTGTCCCACCCCAGCATCAGGGTCATGCCGCCCAGCGAGACGCTGATCAGCGACAGGGCGACCGGCACGCGCAGGGCCAACAGTAACAGCAGGGCGGCGAGGCCATAGAGGCCGATGGAGACGGACATGATTCACCTCTCTCCTTGGCCGGCGGGCTCGGGGGCCTCGCCCCCAAGCAGCGCGGGCAGGCGGACGGCGCAGACCAGAGCCGCCAGGCCGAAGGCCACCGGCAGCACGAAATACGTCGGCCAGACGGGAATGGCGACATTGAGCGACATCACATAGGCGCCGATGTCGTACTGCTCCATGGCCTTGCCCCAGGTGGCCACGGCCAGGACGATATAGACCGCCATCGAGAGCACCACCACCAGGACGTCCGAGAGGCGCAGCAGCCAGGGACTCATCAGCCCCTCCAGGGCCTCCACGGCGATCATCCCCCGGCGGCGCTCCACCCAGCCCAGCGGCAGCAGCGCCATGGCGATCAGGTAATAGCGGGTCACCAGCTCGACCGTGGCGGGCACCGACACCGACAGGGTCCAGCGCAGTACCACGTCCAGGGTGATGTGAACCACCATCAGCAGCATGCCGAGGGTCCCGAGCAGCGCCAGGCCGACGGCGATCCGATCGGTCAAGCGATACAAAGCGGCCATGAGCGAGCCTCCAGCATCGTGGTCGGGCCCGGAGACCGACGTTCACGGCCTCCGGGGAGAGGCATCAGATGCCGTAGGTGGAAAAATCGACCTTGTCCCAGACCTCGCGGTTCACCGCCTCCGCCACGGCCTCAGGCTCCTCGCCGACCTCCTCGACGATGCCGTTCCACTTGTCGACCAGCGCGATGAAGCGGTCGAGCTTGGCACGAGCATCCTCGACGCCGTAACGCTCCTGGGCCTGCTCCGCGGCGTACGCGAGATCCTGCTCACCGAAGGCACGGTTGGCCTCGACCAGGGCCTCGTCGGGCTCGATGATCTCGATGTCATGCTCGCGGGCGATTTCCAGGGCCTCGTCGGTCATCTCGTAGGCCCAGCGCTCGATGGCCTGGGCGCTGGCCTCGGTCGAGGCGCGCACGATGGCCTCGCGATCCGCCGGCGTCAGGCTCTGCCAGGTCGTTTCGCTCACGGCATGGGAGATGGTGCTGTGGAACGTACCCAGGTCGAGTTTGGTGATGCTGTCGATCGCGTCTTCGAGACGGAACGAGATGATGTCGCCCATCGAAGCGACGGTGCCGTCGATGACGCCCTGGGAAAGCGCCTCGAACTGCTCGCCCACCGGGATCGAGGCCGGCGAGGCCGACATGGCCTCCGCCCAGCGCGAGTACTGCGGGCCCCCGACACGCAGTCGCAGCCCCTCGAGATCCTCCTGGGTGCGCACCGGCTGGGTGCTCAGCAGCTGGTAGGTATCGCTGGAGTGGGAGCTGGTGAAGACGATGCCGAGCGCCTTGAGCTCGGCCTGGCAGGCATCGCAGGTAGCGATGTACTCGGTCATCGCCGCGCCCATGGCATAGGAATTGGTGCCAAGCAGGGCCATGTCGCCGACCAGGTTGATCTCGGGCAGATCGGCAGGGAAATAGGCCGGCAGGAACAGCCCCACCTCCACCAGACCGCTGCGCATGGCGTTGCGCATGTTGCCGATCGAGGCGATCTCGGTGCCGAGAAGCTGCCCCCCCAGGCTGCCATCCGTCGCCTCCCCCAGCTGGTCCACGAAGTCAGTATAGAGCGGCGTGTGGGCCGGATGCGCCGGCGGCACCCCCGGCGCCATGCGCAGGTCGCGGGCCTGGGCCTGGCCGACGAGCGTCAGGCTGCCCAGGGCGGCGGCGATGGCGAGGGTCTTGAAGGGACGATGCATCATGGATCACCTCAGCGGTAGGATGGCGTTGTATTTGTTTATTTATAAAACAATAGATTTTTACATCTATCTTGAAGCCGATTATAGGCCACACAACCGCTATGCCCGATACCAGACTTTGGTATGAACGGCGCCGCCATGGTCTTGGCCCATGCCACGGGCGCCACCGGGCACCCAAGTCGCCATGGACCATGGGGCGCCTGGTGGCGTCTCGTGGCGCCGTGCCCAAGGGCACCGGGAGCGGAAGACGGCCTAGCCCAGGGCCACCCTCACCTCCTCCGGCACCGGCCGGCCCTGCAGGCGTTGCGGGTCGTCCGGGTGCCATCCCGCCCACACGCGGGTCACGGTGGCCTCCACGGTCAACTCCTCGCCACGATGCAGCACATGGTGCACGTCGAAGCTGCTGCGCCGGAACTCGGCGATCCGCGTCTCGATGCGCACCTCGTCGCCGAAGCGACAGGGGGCCAGGAAACGGCTGCGCAGGTCGACCACCGGGTAGCCGATCACCGCGAAGCGCGCCTGCAGGGTCGCCAGGTCGAGACCGGCCTTGGCGAACAACAGGCAGGTGCCATGATCGAAGTAGGCCAGATAGCGGGGATGGAAGACGATCCCCGCCGGGTCGCAGTCGCCCCATTCGATGGTGCGAACATGGGTATGGGTCAGCATGGGCTCCTCACCGGGGCTGGGCTCAGTCGAGCCGCAGTACTCTCTCGAACGGCGCGTCGGCGTAGAGCTCGTCGACGATGGCGGCGCGATTCTCCAGCACCGCTCGCTGGTTGATCGAGCCCTTGTCGGTGGCCTCGTTGGCATCCAGGCGCGGCGGCTCGTCGAGCAGCACCGCGCGTCGGACGCGATTCGAGCTGCCCGTGCTGTGCTCGGCAAGTTCGCCCAGCAGGCGGCGGAAGCGCTCGCGCACCGGCTCGCTGGCCAGCACCTCCGCGACCGTCGCCTCCCGGCCAGCCCCTGCCAGCTCACGGCACTTGTCGAGCTCGGGGAAGACCAGGATCGAGACATGGGAGCGGTCGATCCCGGCGATCACCACGTCCTTGACGTGGGGCGCGCCAAGCTCGATGACGCGGGCCCGCAGCGGGCCGACGCTCACCCAGGTGCCGGTATCGAGCTTGAAGTCCTCGGAGATGCGTCCGTCGAAGCGCATGCCGCGCTGGGGCGTTTCAGGGTCGATGAACTTGACCGCATCGCCCAGGCAGTAGAAGCCCTCCTCGTCGAAGCTCTTGGCGGTGATCTCGGGCTGACGCCAGTAGCCTGGCATGACGCTTGGCCCCTTCACCCGGCACTCCAGCTTGCCGCCGTTGGGCACCAGTTTGACCGTCACGCCGCGGGCCGGCAGCCCGACCACGCCGGAGCGAGATTCCTCCAGCGAGGCGAACATCGCCGAGGGCGCCGTCTCGGTGGCGCCCAGCCCGGTCAGCATGCCCACCTTGCAGCCGAGCGTCTGGATAGCCAGGCGATCGAGCTCATCCCAGACGTGCTGAGAGAGTCCCGCGGCGGCGAAGAACATCAGGTTGAGACGCGAGAAAAAGGTCTCGCGCAGGGCATCGTCGCGCTTCAGGTGTTCGACCAGGATCTCGAAGCCCTTGGGCACGTTGAAATAGATCGTCGGGGCGATCTCGCGCAGGTTGTCGAGGGTCTTGTCGAACTCCCCCGGCACCGGGCGCCCGTCGTCGATATAGAGGCTTCCGCCGTTGTAGAGCACGATCCCGGCATTGTGGTTGCCGCCGAAGGTATGGTTCCAGGGCAGCCAGTCGACCAGCACCGGCGGCTCGTCGCGCAGGAAGGGCATCTGCGCCGCCAACATCTCCTGGTTGGCGCACAGCATCTGGTTGGTGTTGATCACCCCCTTGGGCATGCCGGTGGAGCCGGAGGTGAACAGGAACTTGGCGATGGTGTCGGGGGTGACGGCCGCATGGGCCGAGTCGACCGCCTCGCTGACCGGGGTATCAAGCAGCTCGCAGAACTGGCGCGCCCCGTCCACGGCTCCGGGGTCCACGGCCAGGCAGTCGCAGTCGTCAGGCTTGACCGCCGCCAGGGCGGAGGCGAAATCGTCGGCTCGATCGACCATCACCATGCCCGGCGTCAGCAGATCGACGATATGACGCAGCTTGACGAAGTCACGGCTGATCAGCGAGTAGGCGGGGGAGATCGATGCATAGGGAATGCCCACGTACATGGCGGCCATCGCCAGCAGCAGATGCTCCACGGAGTTGCCGCTGAGGATGACGAGAGGACGCTCGACGCTCAGCCCTGCATCGAGCAGGCCCTGGGCCAGGCAGCGCACCCGCTCGCGGGTCTCGGCATAGCTCAATCGTCGCCATTGGCCCGTGTCATCACGACGCGCCACGAAGCAGCGCTCCGGGGCCTCGGCTGCCCAGTGATCCAGGCAATCCATCAGAGTATCCGGATACTCGCCGAGCGGCTCGGCGACTCGCAGCAGTTGGACGCCATCATCGCGGCGCGTGAGCTGCGCCGTCGCTTCACCCAGACGGACATCGCGGAAGGAATGTAGCATGTTAGCACCCGGTCATTGTGTCGTTGTCGAGAAGGCTCGATCTGCCCTACCCCGGGCATCGATGCCTTGGTAGCATGCTCTTCAATAGTTCCACATATTGTTTAGGTGCAAAACATTATATGTGTTAAACATTGGTCTAGGGTGCCGCTGCGAGCGGCTCCGACCGCCTTTGTGCGCCTGACGCTTTCACACGAGCAGAGCAGACACATGAATCACGACGACAGTAATGAGATCGACTATTCGATGCTGAAGTCACGCCTCGGCTACAAGCTGCGGCGCGCCCAGATGGTCTACTTCGACGTCTTCGCCGAGGCCTGTGCCAGGGAAGGCATCACCCCGGGCCTGTTCGGCATCCTCGCCATCGTCTATCACAACCCCGGACTGACCCAGTCGGCTGTCTCGAATGCGCTGGACGTGGACCGCTCCGCCATGGTGGCGGCGATCGACAAGCTGGAGGGCATGGAAGTGATCGAGCGACGCAAGTCGAAGCACGACCGTCGCTCCTATGCGCTCTACCTGACACCGAAGGGCAAGACCTTCACCGAACGTCTCAATCAGAAGGTCGAGGCGGGCGAGGAGGCGTTCACCACCTTCATGGAAGAAGGAGAACGAGAGCAACTGCTGGAGACCCTCGACCGGATCATCCAGGCTCGCAGGGGAAGCTGAGACAAGACGACATCGCCGGCGACGGCAACGCCCCCACCGAGCGAGGTCGTTGCCACAAGGCGTCGCAGCGGCTAGAAGTCGAAGAACACCGTCTCGCCCTCGCCCTGCAGGCGAATATCGAGGCGATAGCGCACCTTGCCGTCCACTTCCTCGCGCTTGGCGATCAGCGTCTGGCGCCGGGTCGGTGACTCGATGGCGCTCAGCACCGGGCAGGCGGCGTTGGCCTGGGCCTCGTCCTCGAAATAGAGCCGGGTCTGCAGCTGGATGTTGATGCCTCGGGCGAAGATCGCCAGGTTGATGTGAGGCGCCATGACCTTGCCGTCGCCGCGGGTCACCGCCCCCGGCTTGATGGTCTCGAAGCGCCACTCGCTGGCGCCTTCTGCGGTGGTGGCGGTGCGACCAAAGCCGTTGAACGGCTGCTCGAGATCGAATCCGGGCCGGTATACGCCCTGGCTATCGGACTGCCAGGCCTCGATCAGGGCGTCGCGCACCGGGTCGCCGTTGCCGTCGATGACGGTGCCGATCACCTCGATATGCTCGCCCTCGGCCTCCGGCTTGGCCATGCGATTCCAGATCTCTTCCTCACGCTCGGGCAGGCCGGCCACGTCCAGGGCCAGGCCGATATGCACGTAGGGCCCCGCGGTCTGGGAGGCGGTCTCGCGCAGCATCAGCTCAGCGGTGGGGGTCGAATTGGGCTGTTTCATGATGGTCCCCTGATCCTGTATCACTGATTCTCGAACCAGCTCATTGATTTTCGAAATAGGTCTGCAGCTCGCCGCGCACCACCAGGTCGAAGCGATAGGCCAGGCAATCCATGGGCTTGCTTTGCGCCATGTCGAGTCGACCGATCATGGTCTCGACGGCCTCGGGGTCCTTGAGGGTCTGTACGATGGGGCAGATCGGGATCAGCGGATCGCCCTCGAAATACATCTGGGTGATCAGGCGGGTGGAGATCGCCGGGCCCATCACCGAGACGTGGATATGGGCCGGGCGCCAAGTGTTGATGCCGTTGCCCCAGGGGTAGGGGCCGGGCTTGACGGTACGGAAGCGGTACCAGCCCTGCTCGTCGGTGAGACAACGCCCCACGCCGCCGAAGTTGGGGTCGAGCGGGGCCAGGTAGGCGTCCTTCTTGTGGCGATAGCGGCCACCCGCGTTGGCCTGCCACATTTCCACCAGGGTATGCGGCACCGGCTTGCCGAACTGGTCGACCACGCGGCCGAACAGCATCATGCGCTCGCCGACCGGCAGGCCATCCTGCCCCTGGCCCTCCCGATAGTTCATCAGCAGGTCGTTGTCGTAACGTCCCATACGCAGCCGGCGGAAGTCGGGGCCGCCGAGCTCGGAGATGCTGGGCGACTGCAGACTCACCAGGGCCTGGCTCGGCGAGCGGGCCACGGAGGTCTTGTAGCCGGGCGCATAGGCCGGCGGATGCCAGTCACGGTCGCGTTCCACGAAACGCTTATTATCGTCTTGCATATGGCGTGTCTCTTGCTGGCTGACGGGAGTGGCACCGCCGGCAAGGACGGAACGCCACCTCATGACAGCCAGTGTGGCGCCTCGTCGCGGGGCTGCCAATTGACGTCTCGCCGAGGAGGTATAACTCCATGGTTATATCTTCGATAGTACGAAGGCCCCTCGATCGAGGGGCCTTCGCGTACTGAACGGATGGCAGCATGCGAGCCGCCGGCACCTTGCCCTGGCTGACTAGGGAGGCGCTGATTTATGTCGCGAGCGATGAGAGGCGGGGGCGCCTAGCCTGGCCGCCGCCGGAGCGCAGAACCGAGCGAAGCGACAAAACATCCGGAGGATGGCCCCGAAGGGGTGAGGAACCGAAGGTTCCGAATCAACCGGAGTGTAGCCTGCTACATGAGGATTCCGGTCGGACCGGCGTACCGGCACCGCCGGCGACCAGGATCGCTAGGTTCGTTCCCGACGAACCTACGCATTTCCCACCTCCCTGTGGGTCATCGAGCGCAGCAATAAATCAGCGTTTCCCCTAGTGCGCCAGCATCTCCTCGGCGATCTCCTGCCCCTCCAGGTCGGCGGGGTAGTAGGTCGGCCAGTGCTCGACCTCTTCCAGCAGCGCCTGGCGATCGTCGCCCCAGTACAGGTGGTAATGCCCGGCGTCGTTCGGGGCGATCGCGTGATCGCTGAACTGGATGAACTCGGGCAGCGCCTCGCCCCCGGCTTGCCGCTCGAAGATATAGCGGACACCGCGGTTGCCGGCCTCGTAGGTCAGGATCTCGTAGCCGTCATAGGCGTACTCGCCGGTGCGCGACCCTTGCGGGTCATGGAAGGTGACGTCGTTGCCGTCGATCTCGATGCGCGCCACGTCCGTCTGGTAGCCCTTCTGGTAATACGCCTTGTAGTCGTCGGCCGTCTTGTCGGCGCTGTCCGCCGCCTTGGCGGCCATCACCTCGTCGAGGGTGCCATCCTGCAGGTACGGATACACCGACTGCCAGTCGCCCTGCCAGTCCGCCAGCGAACGGTCCTCGACCTGGCTGTCGTCGAAATAGCCGGCGTAGATGTCCTCGTCGTGGTCGTGCCCATGATCATGCGCGTGGTCGTGGTCGTGGTCGTGGTCGTGGTCGTGGTCGTGCCCATGATCGTGATGGCCATGCGCGTGGTCATGCTCGCCGTCGGCCGACTGGGCAAGAGCCCACTGGCTGGCCGTCACCGACAGCATGGCGATGGCCATCACACTCAGCTTCCTGGAATATCGCGTGCTCAAGGTATTTCCTCCGGGGTCGTCGCACTTGCATCGCACCGGGGTCGGCGCTCGAAAAATATGTTATAACATAACCAAAAAAGGACGCGCGACACCGCTTCGCATCCTCCGGGCATATTCCTGGCATCAAGGCTCCCACGGGGCACGGAGCGCTTACTCGCCGGGCCGCCCAGACCGTGGCTCCGCGGCCACCTCCCGCAGCACCTCGCAGAACGCCTCCAGGGCCAGCGAGGGCTGCATGGTGGCGTTGGTGCACAGCCCCACCGAACCGCCCTGCCCCTCCAGCGGCAGCGCCAGCTCGACGAGGCGGCCGTCGGCGAGATCGTCGAGCACCGACTCCCGGGGCGCCACCCAGATGGCGTCCCCTTCCTGGGTGAAGCGGCGGCTGATCGGCAACGACAGGGTCTCCAGCAGCCGGCCGGGCAGCGTCAGCGAATGGCGCACGCAGAAGCTGTCGACCTGCTGGCGCAGGGTGGTGCGAGGCGGCGGCACCACCCAGGGAAAATCGACCAGCCGCGCCGGAGCCAGGGGATCGACGCCGGCCAGCAGGTGGCCGCGGCTCACCACCAGCAGCAGCGGCTCGTAGTAGAGGTGCTCGAAGGCCAGGTCACGGATCTCGCGGGCCTCGGTCATGCGCCCCACCACCAGGTCGAGCTCGCCGAGCCGCAGCTGCGAGAGCAGAAAGGCACTAGAGCCGGCCACCACGTTGACGCCAACCTCGGCCGCCGCGTTCTCCTGCCATCGCTGGATGGCGACGGGCAGCAGCCGGCTCTCCACGGTGGACAGCGCACCGACGCGCAGCCACTGCCCCCGGTGGGCATCGCCCACCGCGGTCACGCCCTCCTCCAGCGCGCGGATCGCCGGCCCGGCGTGGCGCAGGAAGGTCAGCCCGGCCTGAGTCAGCGCCACGCCCTGGGCGCTGCGCTCGAACAGCTCGGCGCCCAGGACCTCCTCGAGTTCGCGGATAGTCTTGGAGACGCCCGGCTGGCTGATCGCCAGACTGTCGGCGGCACGGGCAAAGCTGCGTCGCTTGGCGACCTCCAGGAAGGCCTGCAAATGGCGCAGCTTGATACGCGAACTCAACATCGGGGGCTCAGTCCTGCGCCTCGCCCCAGCCCAATTGCTTGGCCAGCGCGAAGGCATGGTTGGCCGCCGGCACGCCACCGTAGATGGCCACATGCATCAGCACCTGGCGCAGCTGAGCCTCGCTGAGGCCGATGCGCTTGGCGGTCTTGAGATGCAGCTCCAGCTCCTCGCGGCCCAGGGCGGCGAGGATGCCGGTGGTGATCATGCTGCGCTCGGCGCGGGTCAGATCCTCGTTGCCCCACAGCTCGCCCCAGGCCAGCCGGGTGATCATCTGCTGGAAGGGCGCGTCCAGGCTGGTGGCGTTCTCGGTGGAGCGCGCCACATGGGCCTCGCCCAGCACCTGCTTGCGGGTCTCGAGCCCCTCGGCGTAGGCCACGCCCTGTTCACCGACCTGCGAGCGATCCGCGGCCATCCACAGCAGCAACCGCTTGGCGAATGCCTCGGGGACCTCCACCGAGGGCACGTGGCCGACGGCCTCGATGACCTCCAGCGGTGCGCCGCCGCACTCGGCGGCCAGGGTCTGCAGGGTCTCCGGCGGCGTCGCCATGTCCTCGCTGCCGCCCAGCAGATGGACGTCGACGCCCTCCGGACCGGCACAGGACTCCTTGAGCCGGCCACGAAAGTCGGTGCGGCCAAGCATCTCGCACAGCCGGGCGTAGCTCTCGCCGTCGGTGCGCGCCATCTGGACGCACCAGCCGCTCTCCAGGGCCGGGACGCGCTTGATCAGGTCGGCGGCGAACCAGCGCGGCACGATCTCGCTAGCCATGGTGGCCAGGCCTTCCTCGCGCACTCGGCCGGCCCGGGTATTCCACAGCTCGGCGTTGCCGATCACCGCGCCGGTGTTGGTCAGGGTGGCCGACAGCAGCCGCTCGGCGTTCGCCTGGATCAGCTGCTGACCGACCACCCCACCGATGGAGGTACCGACGAAGTGGAAGCGCGCCGCACCGGCCCGCTCGGCCAGGGCCAGCGCCTCGGCGGCCAGCGCCTCCG
This sequence comes from Halomonas sp. B23F22_20, assembly GCF_043496985.1. NCBI lineage: Bacteria > Pseudomonadati > Pseudomonadota > Gammaproteobacteria > Oceanospirillales > Halomonadaceae > Halomonas > Halomonas sp. B23F22_20. The sequence continues at coordinate 99,105 of NZ_JBIEKH010000006.1, read as the reverse complement.
GGGTGATCTCGCCGCCGTCGGCCGGCCAGGCCTCGCTGGCGCCGTGCCCGGGCAGGTCCCAGGTCAGCACACGATAGCGCGGCAGCAGCGCCGCCAGCACGTCGTCCCACACCGCCTGGGTCATGCCCAGCGGATGGGCCAGGATCACCAGCGGGTTGGCCTCGGCGCCCAGTAGGCGATAGGCCACGCTGCGACCCTCGATGTTCAGAAATGCCATGAAACACTCTCCCATCCTCAGGCGTCGAATCACGGCTCGGCGCCCGATTGGAAACCGTGGGAAGAGGGAAGACCGATGCTCGGCACCTGGAAGAGGACAGAAATCTCGGTCTTTCTTCCTTCCCTCTTCTACCTTCCCTCTTCCCTCTTGTACCTCTTACACCCTTTCGATCAGCGTCGCGATGCCTTGCCCCACGCCGACGCACATAGTGCACAGTGCATAGCGCTTGCCGGTCTTCTGAAGCTCATGGGCGGCGGTCATCAGCAGCCTCGCGCCGGACATGCCCAGCGGATGGCCCAGGGCGATGGCGCCGCCGTTGGGGTTCACCCGCGGGTCGTCGTCCTCGAGACCCAGATCGCGCATGCAGGCGAGCGCCTGGGCGGCAAAGGCCTCGTTGAGCTCGATGACGTCGATCTCGTCCAACGACACGCCGGTCCGCTCCAGCAGGCGACGCACCGCAGGCACCGGACCATAGCCCATGATACGCGGCTCCACGCCAGCGGTGGCCATGCCGACGATCCTGGCCATGGGCGTCAGGCCGTGCTGCTCCACCGCCGCCTGGCTGGCGACCAGCATGGCCGCGGCACCGTCGTTGACCCCGGAGGCGTTGCCGGCGGTGACGCTGCCGCCCTCGGCCTTGAAGGGCGTCGGCAGCTTGGCGAGCTTCTCGACGGTGGTGCCGGCACGCGGATGCTCGTCGGTATCGAAGATCAGCGGCTCCTGCTTGCGGCGCGGGATCTCGATGGCCACGATCTCCTCGGCAAAGCGCCCGGCCTCTTGTGCCTCGGCGACCTTGGCCTGGGAGCGCGCGGCGAAGGCGTCCTGGTCCTCGCGGGAGATGCCGAACTGCTCGGCCACGTTCTCCGCGGTCTCGGGCATCGAGTGGGTCTCGTAGGCCTTCTTCATCAGCGGATTGACGAAGCGCCAGCCGATGGTGGTGTCCTCGATCTGCTGCCCGCGGGAGAAAGCGCTCTCGGCCTTGCCCATCACGTAGGGCGCGCGGGACATGGACTCCACGCCACCGGCCAGCGCCAGGTCCATCTCGCCGGCCTTGATGGCGCGGAAGGCGGTACCCACGGCGTCCATGCCCGAGCCGCACAGGCGGTTCATGGTGGTACCGGGAATGGAGGCCGGCAGGCCGGCCAGCAGCGACGACATGCGTGCCACGTTGCGGTTGTCCTCGCCGGCCTGATTGGCGCAGCCCATGAAGACTTCCTCGATCGCCGCGGCCTCGAGCCTCGGCGCCTCGGCCAGCACGGCCTTGAAGATGTCGGCGGCCAGGTCGTCGGGACGCACGCTGGCCAATGTGCCGCCGAAGCGGCCGATGGCGCTGCGGCGGGGATGACAGAGATAGACGTCGGTCATGCTGGAATCTCCTGATTTACTGGCCGGTGTGAGCGCGGGCGGTCCTGTCCTTGAGCTCACGCAACACCTCGAGCTCGCGGGCACTGGGCTCCGGGGTGCTCTCCAGCTGCTCGGCGAAGCGGATCTCCCAGCCGGTGGCCTCCTGGACCTGCTCGGCGGTCACGCCCGGGTGCAGCGACACCACCGTGAGCTCCTTGGTCTCGGGGTCCGGCTTCATCACGCACAGGTCGGTGATCACCCGTGTCGGGCCCTTGCCGATGTTGGGCACCCCGTCGCGGCCCTTGCCGTCGCGGCCGAAGCCCAGGGTGGTGACGAAATCGACCTGGTCGACGAAGGCGCGCTTGGAGTGCTTGAGGGTGATGAAGACCTCACCGGCGTTGGTCGCAATCTCCGGCGCGCCACCGCCGCCCGGCAGGCGCACCTTGGGTGCGGTGTAGTCGCCGATCAGGGTGGTGTTGAGGTTGCAGTAGCGGTCAATCTGGGCGGTGCCGAGGAAACCGACGTTGATCTTGCCGCCCTGCAGCCAGTAGCGGAACATTTCCGGCACCGAGACGGTGGTCAGCGCGGTCTCGCACAGTTCGCCGTCGCCGATCGACAGCGGCAGCACCTCGGGCTTGGTCTGCAGGGTGCCGGATTCGTAGATCAGCACCACATCCGGGGCATGGGTCAGGCGCGCCAGGTTGGCGGCCTCCGAGGGCAGGCCGATGCCGACGAAGCAGGTGGTGCCGTTTTCCAGCGCCCGCGCGGCGGTCACGGTCATCATCTCGCCGGCGGTGTAGTCCAGGCTCTTTTCGACGGTACTCATCAGGCGTTCCCCCCGGCGTTCATGACGTTGTCGTCGATCCATTGGGTGAAGGCATCGCGGTCGCGGGCGATGGCGTCCCACTCCTTGTAGAAGCTGTTGTTGCGCGGGTAGTAACCGTGCGCATAGGACGGCAGCGAGCCCTTCTCGGCCACGGCGATGGCGTCGATGGCCCAGCCCGGGATCACGCAGGCATTGGGATGCGTATCGAGATCGTCGACGATTTCCTCGACGGTGACGATGCTGTGCTTGGCGGCCAGCACGGCTTCCTTCTGCACGCCGACGATGCCCTCGACCAGCACGTTGCCGGCGCGATCGGCCTTCTGGGCATGCACGATGGAGACGTCCGGACGCACAGACGGCACCGCGGCCAGGCGCTCGCCGGTGAAGGGGCATTCGATGAACTTGATCTGGTCGTTGACGTTGGGCAGCTCGCTGCCGACGTAGCCGCGCAGCACGGCCAGCGGCAGTCCGGCGGCGCCGGCCTCGAAGGCGCAGGCCATGGCGGCGTGGCTGTGCTCGAGAATCTCGATCTTGTGCGGCCAGCCCTTCTCGACGGCGTCGCGCAGGCGGTGCAGGGAACCCACGCCGGGATTGCCGCCCCAGGAAAAGATCACCTTCTTCGCGCAGCCGGCGCCGATCAGCTGGTCGTAGACCAGGTCCGGCGTCATGCGGATCAGGGTCAGGTCACGCTTGCCCTGGCGAATGACTTCGTGCCCGGCGGCAAAGGGAATCAGATGGGTGAAGCCTTCCATGGCCACGGTGGCGCCGTCTTCGACGTAGCGCGCCACCGCGTCATGCAGGCTGAGGAGCTCGGCCATGATGTTCGCCTCTCGGTTGGAACACCGCGGGAACCCGTCCGAGAGGCCCACGCTGGCGTTCGAGGATTGCTGTTCGAGCGCCTGCGCGTTCGAACCTTGATGTGCGCTATGTGAACATAGGTTTGTGATACGAACAAAATAATCCGCACGACAGGCATCGTCAAATCACCACGCAAGAGGGGGCCGACAATGCCGGCCCCCTCTCTCGTGACTTTTTTATCGATATTTCAAGGTGTTAATTAGCACTCTAACCAGGCGATCGCCCGCGCCACCTGCGCTACGCTGCTACCAAGGTATAAGGCCGGGTCGCTGGCGGCCTCGAGATCGGCACGCTCGAATTCGGCCGCCAGTTCTCCATGCCGGGACACCAGCAACGCTTCGAGCGCGTCGGCATAGGCACCGCCCTGGCGGCGGGCCTGCTCCGCCGCTTCCGCCGCCAGCCCCTTGGCCGCGTCAGGGCCCAGGCGGGGCGTCAGCAGCCTGGCCACCGGCTCGGCCATGATCGCGCCGCCGGTCACCGCGAGGTTGCGTCGCATGGCCTCGCCATGGACCTCCAGGCCTTCGAGCAGCACGGCGGCCTGCTCGAGGGCGCCTTCCAGCAGCAGCGCGCTGTCGACCAGAGGCCCCCACTCGGCATGCCATTCGCCAAGCCCTCGCTCCAGCGGCTGTGCCGTGGCGTTGAGGATCACCGAGGTGTGGCCATGGATCTGTCGGCAGGCCCCACGGATCATCGCACTGCGCACCGGGTTGCGCTTGTGAGGCATCGACGACGACTCCCCCATGCCCTCGCCTGCCGGCTCGGACACCTCGCCGAGCTCGGTCTGGGTCATCAGGGCGACGTCCAGCGCCAGCTTCTCGGCGGCGCCGGCCACGGCGTCGAAAGCCGTCGCCAGGGCATGTATCGGCTGACGATCGGTGTGCCATGGCAGCACCGGCGCCGACAGCCCGAGGCGTTCGGCAAGGCCGTCCATGACGCTGAGGCCGAGGCCCTCCCGGCCCGGCTCGTCTAAACCAGAGTGCACGCCCACGGCACCGCCGAACTGCACCGGCAGCCCCGGTCTGGCCAGCGCGGCCAGGCGCCGGCGCGCCTGCTCGAGGCCCAGCGCCCAGTGCGCCACCTTGACGCCGAAGGTGATCGGCAATGCCTGCTGCATCAGCGTGCGTCCGACCATCGGCGTCCGTTCATGGGCCTGCATCAGGGGCAGCGCCGCCCTGCGGCAGCGCAGGAGCAGCGCATCCAGGCTGGCCAGCCGTGGCGTCAGCAGGACCATCAGGGCAGAATCGACCACGTCCTGACTGGTGGCGCCGAGATGCCAGTAGCGCTTGAGGTCGTCGGACAGCGCGGCACGCCCGGCCTTGACGAAGGGAATGGCCGCGTTGCCGCCACGGGCGATGCCGGCGGCGATCGCGGACATGTCGAAGGCGTGCCCCTCCAGCTGCTCGCGCATGCGTTCGGCGGTCCCGGCGGGAATGCCCCCTTCGGCCTCCTGGGTGTCGGCCAGGGCCAGCTCGAAGGCCAGCATGGCGGCGATGAAGTCCTCATCGCGGCTGGCGGCCAGGGCGTGCTGGCTCATGAAGGGACGCTGAATCAGATCGGCGGGCATGGCAGGATCTCCCTAGGGTGAGATGGCCGCCCCGCAAACGAGGCCGGCCCGTCACTTGACCAAAGTCGTACAAGTGTTCGCAATTCGAACAATATGCTAGATTGATCCCTGATGACCTATCAACTCGATACAGACCAACTGCGATGACGCGTGCCATGCATGACGAGACCCTGACCCCCGATGATCGTGACTTCGTCACCGCCCTGGCCAGCGGGCTGGAGGTGATCCAGGCCTTCGACGACAGTTCGCCGCGCATGACGCTGAGCGAGGTTGCTACCAAGACAGGCATGAACCGGGCACGCGCCCGCCGCTTCCTGCTGACGCTGCATGCCCTCGGCTACGTGCGCAAGCAGCAGCGCCACTTCGAGCTCGCGCCCAAGGTCCTTCAGCTCGGCTACGCCTTCCTGTCGGCCAACAACTATCGATCGGTGATCCAGCAGTACCTGGAAGACATCACCGCCGAGATCGGCGAATCCTCGTCGCTGGGGGTGCTGGACGGCGACGATGTCATGTACGTGGCCCGCTCCTCCGCCAAGCATAGACTGATGGCGATCACCCTGTCGGTCGGCACGCGCCTGCCGGCGGCCTACACCTCGATGGGGCGAGTGCTGCTGGCCCAGCTCTCCGACGAGGCCCTGGAGGCCTACCTGGCGCGAGTGACGCTCGAGGCCCACACCGATCGCTCGATCACCGACGTAGCGCAGCTGCGCAACTGCATCGACCAGGTACGCCAGCAGGGCTACAGCATCGTCGATCAGGAGCTGGACCCGGGGCTGCGCTCCCTGGCGGTGCCGGCCTTCGACGCCAACGGCAAGCTGCTGGGCGCCATCAACGTCAGCACCAACGCCGCGCGCATCGACTTCGACACCCTGACTCAATCGTTCCTGCCGCTGCTGCAGGACAAGGTGCAGCTGATTCGCGCCAATGTCAGCTGACCCCCGCGCCTGATTGACGCCCGCCGCCAGCGTCATGCCAGCGGTTCATAATCACACGGCCTTCCACACGAGACGGGAGTGCTACGGCAAGGAGGCCACGTTTGCTCGACATCCTCGCCATCACCACTCCGATCTTCGCGATCATCGGGCTGGGCTACCTGGCTCGGGCCGGCCGCCTCATCGGCCATGAGGCGATTCAGGGGATCGGCACCTTCGTCATGTACTTCGCTCTGCCGGCACTGGTCATTCGCGCGCTGACCCAGAATCCCCTCAAGGAGGTTTTCGATCCCCACTATCTGCTGGCCTACGGCGCCGGCTCGCTGGCGGTGTTCGCCCTCGGCCTGGCGCTCACGCTGGAGCTGGAACGCAAGTCGCTGGCCACCGCCGCTATCCAGACCCTGGGAATGTCGGCCTCCAACAGCGGCTTCATCGGCTACCCGGTAGCCGCCATGGTGCTCGGGCCGCCCGCGGCGATGTTCCTGGCCCTGAACATGCTGATCGAGAACCTGCTGATCATTCCCCTGGCGCTGATTCTCGCCGAGCTGGGCCAACAGGCCGGCAACGGCCTTCGCGAGACACTGCGCCAGACGGGATTGCGCCTGGCACGCAACCCGGTATTGATCGGACTCGTGATCGGCATGCTGCTAGCCGCAACAGGAGGCCCTCTGCCAGCCCCCCTGGCCAAGGTCATCGACATGCTGGCCGGCGCCGCCGGCCCCGCCGCGCTGTTCGTGATCGGGGGGTCGCTGTACGGCCTGAAGCCTAGGGGCATGGTGCGAGATATGGGGCAGATCGCCGTCGGCAAGCTGATACTGCACCCGCTGTTAGTGTTCGGCGTTTTTCTGCTGCTGCCGGACGTCGATCCCCTACTGATCACCGGCGCCCTGCTGTTCGCCTGCGCGCCGATGATCAGTGTCTATCCGCTGTTCGGGCAGCGCTTCGGGCTTGGCGACATCAGCGCCGCGGCGCTGATGGTCAGCACCCTGGCCTCCTTCCTGACCATCAGCCTGACACTGTGGCTGATCCGCCACGGCGGGCTCTTCGTCACGCCCTGACGACGTCGATGCCTCAGACGCCGGCCATCACCGCCTCCAGGGCCAGGCCATAGCCGCGACTTCCGAGCCCGGCGATCACGCCATCGGCACGCAACGAGACATAAGAGTGGTGGCGAAAGGCCTCACGCTGGTGAACGTTGGAAAGATGCACCTCGATCACCTTGCCGTCGAAGGCGTTGAGGGCATCGAGGATGGCCACCGAGGTGTGGGTATAGGCAGCGGGGTTGATGATGATGGCAGCAGTGCCGTCGAGCCGGGCGGCGTGGATAGCATCGATCAGCTCACCCTCGTGGTTGCTCTGCCGACAGTCGATCTCCCAGCCCGCGCCCTGGGCCTGCTCGCGCAGGGTTGAGTCGATGTCGGCGAGGGTCTCGCGGCCGTAGATCTCCGGCTGGCGGGTCCCCAGCAGGTTGAGGTTGGGGCCGTGCAGCACAAGTGCCTTGTTCATTTCATGATGTCCTTCATCAGTGTGGCAGGCGTCACGTCGCCGGCTCGAGCAGTCGTTGCCAGGCATCGATGACCGCCCGGCGGTGTTCCGCGAAGTCGGCGTTGCGGCCGCGGCCCGGCTCGCGGGTCAGGGCCGATCGGTGGGCCGCGGTGCGGCAGGCCAGGTAGGCCTCGCGCAGCCGCTGGCAGTCCTCGGCGGGCAGCCGGCCGCTGCTCTCCAGGGTCTCGAGGATGCGCATGTTGTCGCTGTAGGTCAGCAGCGCCGGCGTCTCGTGGGACATCGCCAGCACCGCGTACTGGCACAGAAACTCGATATCGACCATGCCGCCCGGGTCCTGCTTGAGGTCGAAGTCGTCGCCCTCCCCGCCGCCGGCCAGGTGCTCGCGCATCTTGTGGCGCATCGCCACCACCTCCTCGCGCAGCGTGGCGGTGTCGCGTGCTCGACCGAGGATCTCGCCGCGCACGGCATCGAAGCCCTCAGCCAGCTCGGCATGCCCGGCCACCACCCGGGCCCGCACCAGTGCCTGGTGCTCCCAGGTCCAGGCCTCGCGGCGCTGGTAGTCGGCGAAGGCGTCGAGGCTCGACACCAGCAGGCCGGCGTTGCCGGACGGCCGCAGGCGCATGTCGACCTCATACAGGCTGCCCGCCGGGGTCACCGCGGTCAGCAGGTGGATGATGCGCTGGCCGAGCCGGGTGAAGAACACGGCATTGTCCAGCGGCCGCTGGCCGTCGGTGCTGCCCTGAGTCGCGCCGTCGTGGAGGAACACCAGGTCAAGGTCCGAGCCATAGCCGAGCTCGATACCGCCGAGCTTGCCGTAGCCAACGATCAGAAACTCGGCGGCCTGGCCGCAGCGCTCGCCGTCGCGGCGCAGCGGAAAGCCGTGCTTGCGGGTCAGATGCTTCCAGGCCATGCCCAGCACCGTCTCCAGCACCACCTCGGCGATGTAGGTCAGGTAGTCGCTGACCTTCATCAGGTGGCGGGTGCCGGCGATGTCGGAGGCCGCCACGTGCAGCACCTGGGCATGCTTGAAGACTCGCAGCGCCTCCAGCTCGGCCTCCTCGTCGCCCTCGGGGATGCGCCCCAGGGCCTGGCGCAGCTCGTCGGCCAGCCGCGTCTTGTCGGCCGGAGTGTAGAGGGTGTCCGGCGTCAGCAGCTCGTCGAGCAGGATGGGGTGACGCGCCAGCTGCTCGGCGATCCAGGGACTGGCACTGCACAGCCGCATCAGGTGCTCCAGCGCCTCGGGGTTCTCACGCAGCAGCGCCAGATAGGCGGTGCGCCGCAGCACCGACTCGACCAGCGGCAGCACCCGCTCCAGGGCCATGTCCGGGGCGTCGCTGGCCGCCGCGGCATCGAGCAGCAGCGGCATCAACGCCTCCAGCCGCTCGTAGCCGATGCGCTGCATGGCCTGCACCTGGCGCGAGTCGCGCAGCGCGCGCAGCCGGCGGTAGGCGGCGGCCGAGTCGGCGAAGCCCGCCTCTTCGAGGCGCAACAGGGCCTCTTCCTCGCCCTGGACATCGCGCCACAGCGCCCGCCATTCCTCCAGCTCGACGCCGCCCGCCTCGGCGGCGGTCTCGTCCTCGACTTCCTCCTCGGGGTCGGCGATCACCGCATCGAAGTGCCGCCGCACCCGGGCGCGCACCTCGTCGAGCCTCGCCATCAGCGCCGGCCAGTCCTCCATGTCGAGCGCCAGCGCCAGGCGTTCGCGATCGACCTCCTCGGCCGGTAGGGTCTGGGTCTGGCGGTCCTCCAGGGCCTGGAGGGCGTGCTCGATGTCGCGCAGGAAGACGTAGTCGGGGGTGAGTTCCTCGACCACCTCTTCGGGCAGCAGGCCGAGCTCTGGCAAGCGCTCCAGGGCGGTCGCGAGCGAGGTGACCTGCAGCTCGGTGTCGCGTCCGCCGCGGATCAGCTGGAAGGCCTGGACCACGAACTCCACCTCGCGGATGCCGCCGGGGCCGAGCTTGATGTTGCCCTGCATCCCCCGGCGACGCACCTCGCGGTTGATCATCGCCTTGAGTTCACGCAGCGATTCGATGGCGCCGAAGTCCAGGTACTTGCGATAGACGAAAGGCCGCACGCTGGCCAGCAGTTCGGCGCCGGCGCCCAGGTCGCCGGCCACCGGGCGCGCCTTGAGCATGGCGTAACGCTCCCACTCGCGGCCCTGGTCCTGGTAGTAGCTGGCCAGCGAGGCAAAGCTGCCGACCAGCGGGCCGCCGTCGCCCAGCGGGCGCAGGCGCATGTCGACGCGGAAGGCGAAGCCGTCGGCGGTCACCGCGTCCAGGGCGGTGATCAGTTTCTGACCGAGCTTGGTGAAGTATTCCTGGTGTTCGAGCGCCTTGCGGCCGCCCTGCGTCTCGCCCTTCTCGGGGAAGGCGAAGATCAGGTCGATGTCCGAGGAGAGGTTCAGTTCACCGGCGCCCAGCTTGCCCATGCCGAGCACCACCAGGCGCTGCTCGCTGCCGTCGGCGCGCGGCGCCGGGCGTCCCCAGCGCGCCTCGAGGTGGCGTTCGAGCCAGGCCAGGGCCTGCTCGAGGCAGGCCTCGGCAAGTCGAGTCACGGCGGCGGCGGTGGCCCACATGTCGATGCCCGGCGGGCGGGTCAGGTCGCGCCACACGATGCCCAGCATGCGCGCGCGGCGGAAGCGTCGGATGGCGGCATGCATGGCCGCCTCGTCCTCGGCGCTCTCCAGGCGCTCGGCGAGGGTCTCGTGCCACGCCGCCCCGTCGGGTGCAGCGTCCAGCTCGCCGGCGGCATCGAGGTGGGGCAGCCAGTCGGGGTGGCGAATCAGCGTCTCGGCGGCGAAGTCCGAGATCGCCAGTACCCGAGCCAGCTGCTCGCGGCGATGCGGCGCCAGCGCCGCCCAGGTCTCGCCCGGCCCTTCCTGGTCCTGCAGCGAGGCCAGGTTGTCGGCCTGCTCGAGGGCAGTGCCGAGGCGCTCCCAGGCATGATGCAGCGGCGCCACCAGCGGCTCGGGAATGGCATCCAGCGGCAGGAAGTCATCGGGCAGGGCCATGGGCATCTCGCATCCGGTTGATCGATACCCTTCAGCATACCCAAGCCGAGGCGGCTCACACTAGCTCAGCCCAGGAAGCGACCCCAGCCGATCAGCCCCCAGGTCAGCGCGACGGTCATCAGCGACAGCATCACCGCCGCCGAGCCGATGTCCTTGGCGCGCCCGGACAGCTTGTGGCGCTCGGGGCCGATGCGGTCGACCACGCTCTCGATGGCGCTGTTGAGCAGCTCGACGATCAGCACCAGCAGGCAGCTGCCCATCAGCAGGATCCACTCCACCGGCTCGCGGCCGACCCACACGGCCAGCGGCAGCAGGATCACGCAGATGCCGAGTTCCTGGCGAAAGGCGGCCTCGTGGCGGTAGGCCGCCCCAAGGCCCTTGAGGGAATAGCGGGTGGAGTGCACCAGGTGGCGCCAGCCGGTGTGTCCGGGTTTCATCTGCAGCATCCGTCAGCGATTGGCTTCGAAGCCGCGATGGTAGCAGAGCCGAACGTCGCGCGTGTTACGCCAACCAGGCCAGGGCGGCACTGGCCAGCGTCGCCATGCCGGTCTTCAGCGTCGCCGCCTGCCCCGGTGAATAGTAGGGCGAATGCGGCATCTCAAGATGGCGCATCTTCTCGGCGACGCCGTTGCCCGGGGTGTCGCGCCAGCGCGCCTCGGGCGTCGAACCGATAAACCAGTACACACAGGGGATGTCCTCGCCGCCGAAGCCGCCTGCCTCGGCATTGCCGAAGTAGGGAAAATCCTCGCTGCCGTTGAGACGCGGCATGGCGAACAGCCGTTCCTCGCCGAACTGGGCGGCGTGGGCACGGCGCACCCGCTCGACGCTCGCTTCGTCGTTGTGCAGGGCGAGGGTCTCGGTGAGCACCCGAAATTCCGGCTCCCGGGGCGAACGACCGGCCTGGCACTCAGCGTGGATGATGCGCTCTATGGCCTCGAGCACCTGGCGATGCAGGGCGTTGTCGAAGCCGCGCACGTTGATCTCTAGCTCCGCCGTATGGGGAATGATATTGCCCTGGGTGCCGGCGTGCAGCTTGCCGACTGTGACCACTACCGTCTCCTCGGGCGGCACCTCCCGGGCGACGATGGTCTGCAGGCGGGTCACCACGTGGGCGGCGATCACCACAGGGTCGACGGTCTGGGCCGGCATCGAGCCGTGGCCGCCATCGCCGTGGATGGTCACGCCCAGGGTGGTGGCGGCAGCCATGGCGCTGCCGGCGATATGCCCCACCGTGCCTTCCCGGGCCGGCATGTTGTGCTGTCCGAGCACGATATCCGGCCGCGCGAAGCGCTCGTAGAGGCCGTCGTCCAGCATCGCCTGGGCGCCACCGAACACCTCCTCGGCGGGCTGGGCGACCAGCATCAGGGTTCCTCGCCACTGCTCGCGGAGCCCGGCCAGCACCGCGCCGGCGCCCACCAGGCAGCTGCTGTGCAGGTCGTGGCCGCAGGCATGCATCACCGGCACTCGCTTACCCTCGGCGGTCTCGGCGGTCTCGCGGCTGGCGAAGTCGAGCCCGGTCTGCTCCTCGATGGGCAGGGCATCCATGTCGCCGCGCAGCATCACCGTGGGGCCCTCGCCGTTGCGCAGCAGGGCCACCACGCCGGTACCGCCGACGCCGCGGGTCACCTCGTAGCCCAGGGCCTCCAGCGCCTCGGCGATCTTGGCGCCGGTGCGATGCTCCTGGAAGGGCAGCTCCGGGTGGCAATGCAGGTCCCTGTAGAGGCCCTGCACCCGCTCCAGGGCCTGTTCGACCCGTGTCTCGATGGATGTCTTCCTGCCCGCCTGCTCTGCGTGATGGCTCATGGATCACTCCTTCTGGATAGAAAATTCTGGCGCGAATCAGGCCTCGGCCCGAGCAGCCACCTGCCTGGCCAGCAGCGCCTGGCACACGCCCAGCACCACCAGGTTGGCGAGCACGCCCCAGACGCCGGCATGCCAGCCCAGCGGGGAGCCGATTCCGAAATCGAGCAGCAGGAAGGTCAGGCTGCCGGCGATGGCGCCGGCCATGACGCTGACGCGCCGCAGCGATGGGAAGAACAGCGCACCCAGCACCATCGGGAAGAGCTGCACGATCACGCCATAGGCGGTAAGCAGGATCATCACCAGCGAGGCCGGGTTGAGCAGGGCGATGCCATAGGCCGCCAGCGACAGGCCCAGCACGCTCCAGCGGGTCGCCGACACCGAGGCTCGCTCGCTGGCACCTCGCATCAGGGTGGTGCCGAGAACATCGCGGACCAGCACCACGGCCGCGGTGTGGGCCAGGTTGGCACCGGTGGACATGGCCGCCGCCAGGGCGCCGGAAAGCATCAGCCCGACCACCCAGGGCGAGAAGTCGGCAACGTCCATGACCAGGCGCAGCAGCACCGTATCGGGGCGCGCCAGCGGCGCATCGGCGAAGACCAGCACGCCGGCGAAGCCGATCAGCAGCAACGGCACCAGCAGGTAGGCATAGAGCGGATAGAAGACGCTGACCTGACGCAGGCTACGCCCGCTGTCGGCGGAGTAGAACTTCATGAACAGGTGCGGCCACATGGCGCCGCCGAAGGCGCTGATCAGTATGGCGGTGCTGAAGTAACCCCAGCCCATGCCATTGGCGCCGGGCAGGATCAGGTGATCGGGCGCCTCGACCTGGAGGCGGGCGAACATCTCGCCGACGCCGTCGAACAGCCGCTCGGGAATCGCCAGGCCGAGGAACCAGGCGATGGCGATCATCGTGATGCCCTGCACCAGGTTGGTCCAGCCGATGCCGCTCAGGCCACTGCAGAACACGTAGGCGGCCACCACCAGGAAGGCCAGCAGGGCACCCAGCCAGAAGGGCACCAGGCCGTCGGTCGCAGCCGCGAACAGCAGCCCGGCGCCGGCGATCTGGATGGTCAGATAAGGCACCAGAGCCACCACTCCGATCACGCCGGCGAGCATCCCCAGGCCCTTGCTCTGGTAGTGGTCGGCGATCATGTCACCCTGGGTGAGATAGCCCCGGGCGCGTCCCAGCGCGGCGACCCGCGGTCCCAGCATCCAGATGGTGATCGGCACCAGCGACAGGTAGGCGAGGATGTAGAAGGCCGGCGCGCCATGCTGGTAGGCCCAGCCGGGCGTGCCGAGGAAGGCGAAGGCCGAGAAGATCTCGGCGCCGAGGATGAAGAACAGGATCACCACCCCGACATGACGCCCGCCGGCGACATAGCCTTCCAGGCTCGATCCGCCCTGGCCGCGGGCACGCAGGCCCACCCACAGCACCACCAGCAAGTAGGCCAGGGTAACGCCGGTCACGATCATGGCATCACTCATCGCGATGCCCTCCGTGCCGCACGCCGAAGGCCACCCACATGCCGATGAACAGCACCAGCATCCACAGGATGTACCAGGCAAACAGGAACGGCAGGCCGAACACGATCGGCTCTATGCGGTTGGCGATCAGCGCGCCGGGCCAAATCATCGCCAGGGTGCACAGGGCGAAGTGCAGCCCGACCAGCGTGTGGTAGGTCTTGCTCATGGGAGTCGTCCAGCTCGCCGGTGGCGAGTCTTGTTATGGGTTGTCACTGGACTATGGCGCAGAACAGCCGATACAAAAAATATCTATAATAGATGCCACCCATACCTTTTCGGCATCTCAAGCAAGGCATCATCCATGGAGTTTCGACAGCTGCACTACTTCCTCGCCGTGGTCGAGGAAGGCTCGGTGTCCGCGGCGAGCCGCCGGGTACATGTCGCCCAGCCGGCGCTGACACGCCAGATCCGGCTGCTGGAGGAAGATCTCGAGACGCGACTCTTCGAGCGTCACGCCCGAGGCATGCGGCTAACGGTGGCGGGTCGCGCCCTTCAGGAAGAGGCCCGGGAGCTGCTCGACCGGCGTGCGCGACTAAGGACGCGCCTCTGGAGTCTCGGGCAGGGCGTCATCGGCCGGGTCAGCCTGGGCGTGACGGTGACGCACCTGTGGGTGCCGGAGGTCGCCGGCCTGCTGGCGGGCTATCGCGACCGCTACCCGCAGGTGGCCTTCGAGGTCTTTCCGCTGCTGTCGGGCCCCCAGCTCGAACGCCTGCAGGACGGCAGTCTCGACGCCGGCATCCTCTACCTCGACGACGACAACCAGCCCGGCCTGGAGGCGCGGCTGCTGCAGCGAGATCACCTGATCCTGGCGGTGCCGGAGCGCTCGCCCTGGGCGACCGAGCCGCCGACAAGGCTCCAGGATGTGGCGAACGCGGACTTCATCTGGGGCTTTCGCGAGGTCTCCCCCCACTACTACGACCGCATGCAGGCCCACTTCCGGCACCTCGATTTCCAGCCCCGGGTGGTGCAGTACGGCGCCGACAACATCGCCCTGCTCGGCATGGTGGCCGCCGGCCTGGGCATCGCCATCCTGCCCGCCGCCAGCAGCAGCCACCCGACGCCCGGCGTGCGTTTCCTGCGCCTCCCCGAGCTTGAAGCCTGCGAGATGAGCCTGTGGTTTGCCTGGCGGCCGGACAACGACTCACCGGCCCTGCACAACCTGGTCGCGCTGGCGACTCAGTGAGCCCGAATCATCGTCGCCAGGTCCTCGGACAGCCGGTCCAGCACCTGCGACCAGCTCAGGTAGGGCGTCGAGCCGGTGCCATTGACCAGCACGCTGAACACGCCCCAGCGCCCGGAGAGGGTACGGAAATAACCGGCCGCGGCGCGCACCGACACCGGCTGGTTGAGGGTCCCGGTCTTGAGCATCACATGGTCCTGGAAGATCGCAGGACCACGGCGGATGAAGCGCATCACGCCGTTGCTCGGCGACTGCAGTGCCGCGACGAAGCTCGGGAACAGCGAGGGCTGGCGGAACATGTGCTCCAGCAGCACGTTCACCCCGGCGGCGCTGGTGCGGTTCTCCGGCGTCAGGCCGCTGCCGCTGTCCAGGCGCAGCGGGCCGTGCCCCGGCAGGCTCCCGGCGAACGCCTCGATGGCATCGCTGCCCTGGGTCAGAGAGGGCCGTGCCCCCGTCGCCAGATCCAGGGCGAGCGTATCGGCCATGAAATTGTTGGAATAGTTGAGGGTGCGCAGCAGCAGCTCCTGCAGCGGCTTGCCGTCCACCGCGGCGAGACGATGGGCCCCGGCCGGCGGCTCCAGGGTGGTGGTGGCGTGCCCGCCCGCCACCGGGATACCGGCCTGCTCGAGCATGGCTATCAGGGTACGCCCCGTCTGATCGGCGGGATCGGAGCTGGTGCGGTAGAGCTGACGCGGGTAGGCGTTGGTGGAGATCTGGCCGTCGACGCGCATGACATCGCCCTGGCCGTCGGTCACCCGCAGCGCCGTCAGCTGGGTACCGCTGTCAGCGGGCTTGGTCTCGATGCGATTGTCGATGCGCACCAGCGCGGTCTGGCCATCGCAGGGGGTGACCACCGCCGGCGCACCGGCCGAGCGTGCCGGCGCCACGGTCACGCACCAGTTACCATAGTTGACCGCCGCCGAGGACAGCAGCGCACTGTAGGCGTTGTCGACCCGGCGCTGGCCCTCGCAGCGGTCGACGGTCAGGCAGCTCACCGGGCCAAAACGCCACTGGCTGACCACCAGACGCCCGGTGACCTCGCGTACCCCGGCCTGATGGAGACGCTGTACCAGCCGCCACAGGTCCTCGGTGGTCAACGCCGGGTCGCCGCCGCCGTCGAGAATCAGGTCGCCGTGCAGCACGCCCGCGGCATCGGGCTCGGTGGCACCGACCAGCTTCGTGGTGAAGCGATGCTGGGGGCCGAAGCGGTCGAGCGCCGCCGCTGCCAGATAGATCTTGGAGACCGACGCCGGCGCCAACTGCTGCCCCGGGGACAGGCTACCCAGCGTCTCACCCGGCTCACCGTTGCCTAGCAGGCGCGCTTCGGCCCCTATTCGGAAGCCGTCGTCGGCCAGTTCCTCGAGGTGCGAGAAGCCCTGCGCCAGCGCGGTCAGGGGCAACAGGAGCAGCAGGGAGAGGCAGAGCGACAGGCGGCGAAACAGCATGAGGGTCATCCGTGGCAGGAGCGATGAAAGAAGACGGCAACGCCGCAGTCTACCCCCGCCCCGGTCGCGATTCGACCGCCTTCACCTCAATGCGCGGACACCTGGGAGAAGGCCTGGATGATCACCACTCCACCGATGATCATCGCCAGCCCCAGCACGGCAGGCAAATCGAGACGCTCGCCATAGACCAGGATGCCGATCAGGGTGACCAGCACGATGCCGAGCCCCGCCCAGATGGCGTAGGCGATGCCCACCGGCAGGGTGCGCAGCGCCAGGGTCAGTAGATAGAAAGTGATGGCATAGCCGACCACCACTACCAGGCTCGGCCACAGCCGAGTGAACTCCTGGGAGGCCTTGAGCGAACTGGTCGCGACCACCTCGGCGATGATCGCCAGCGCCAGGTACAGATAGGCCATCAGGCACCTCCCCGCGCCAGATAGCGGCGCATCGCCAGATCGAACAGGGTATTGAAGACCATGGCATAGGCCAGGAAGAACAGCATGAAGCCGAGGTCCAGCCAGAAGGCCTCCATCAGGCCGATGTCCATCCACCAGGCCACCGCCGGCAAGGTCATCACCAGCAGTCCCAGCTCGAAGCCGAAGGCCTGGGCAAAGCGCTGCACCAGGCTGCGCCGGCGCGTCGGCACCAGCGCATCGAAAGCGCGGTTCCAGACCAGGTTCCAGAGCATGGCGGCCGTGGCCAGCCCCACCGCCAGCACACCGATCTCGCCCATGTCATGGCCGGTCAGCCAGCTGGCGAGCGGGGTGACCATCACCAGCCCGCCGGCTTCGAATAGCAGAGTATGCGTCAGTCGTTCCTTCCAGGAGCGCATCGTGACCTCCCGTGATCCTGTCGTCGCGAAGCCGTCGGGGCCTCGACCTGAGCGCCTATTCTCGCCATGATGAAGATGGATACGAGTTAGATTCCATCTAGAAATCCGATAGGTCACCCATGCGCTGGACCCTCGACCAGTTGGAAGTGCTCATCGCCTGCGCCGAGCGCGGCTCCTTCTCCGCCGCGGCCCGCCACCTGGGCCGGGCCCAGTCGGCGGTAAGCACCGCCATCGCCCACCTCGAAGCCGATCTGGACTGCACCCTGTTCGATCGAGCCGGCCGGTTGCCGCGCCTGACCGAGGCCGGTGAGGCCCTGCTCCACGAGGCCCGGGCGGTACTTCAGCAGTGCCAGCGCCTGGACTCCCGGGCCCGCGCCATCGCCCAGGGCGAGGAAGCCCGGCTGGTGCTGGCCATCGACGAGGCGCTGGTCGAGATGCCCCCGGTGGACGAGACGCTCGAGGCCCTGGCCCAGCACTATCCCGCCCTTCAACTGACGCTGCTGTACGGCGCCCAGGGCGATATCGCCCGCTGGGTAGAGGATCGCACGGCCGACCTGGGCATCCTGCTCGGCCGACTCGGCCGCGGCCCGCTGCTGGAAGGAGTGCCGATCGCCCACCTGCGCCAGTCGCTGGTGGTCGGGCGCGATCATCCCCTGGCGGAGCGCGGCTCCCCCACGCCCGGCGACCTGGCCGCCCATCGCCAGCTGCTGATCGCCTCTCGCTCCGAGGGCGATGCCGCGGCACCGCTCAGCGCGCAGTGCTGGCGCCTCAACAGCTTCTACTCCATGGCCGAGCTGGTTACCCGCGGCCTCGGCTGGGCCCTGGTGCCCGAGCACATCGCCCAGTATCCACCGTTTCGCGAGCATCTGGTGGCCATCTCCGTCGAGTCGCTGGGCCTGCTCCCGGTCATCGAGGTGGAGACGGTATCCCGCCGCGACGCGGCCCAGGGGCCAATCACCCGCTGGCTGCGCGGCACCCTGGGGGAGCGCTTCCGCGACCGCCGCCAACGCTAGGGGAAACCCCGACTCGTGACTGCGCTCGCGCCTGGCGCGCACCGCACCCCCTCAAGCGACGGGGAACAGCTCGGGGCGATGCGGCAGCTCGGCCGCCAGGCGCCACAGCGGCTGGCCGCTGAGGTGATACTTGCGCTCGAAGTGGGTCAGGAAGTCACCGTCGGGATCATAGGCCTCCACCGGCGCGGCGACGCCGGTCGCCTGCTCGATCGCCAGGGAAAACTCCTCGACGTAGAGCCGCCAGTTGGAGCGCAGCTCCAGCCGGCCGCCCAGCGCCAGGATGGCGGGGAACACCGGATGCCCCTGCCAGCGCATCTTGAGGTGAGCGGCCTTGGGGTAAGGGTTGGGGTAGAGCAGATAATGACGCACCGGGCGCCAGCCCGTCGCCAGCGCCAGGCGCCAGAAATCCACCAGATCGGCGCGCACCAGCAGGGCGTTGTCGGGCAGCTCGCCGTGATCCCGCGACAGCCGGTCGGCGCTGCGATCGACGCCGATCACCGCACCGTCGGGATAGGCCTCGGCCAATCGGCGCGTCGACAGTCCCACGCCGCAGCCGGCGTCGAGGATCAGCGGCATGTCGGCCCGCGCCGTTCGCCAGGCCTCGGCCGCGGCGAAGGCCTGGCGGGTGTGTTCGGCCAGCGGCTTGCGCAGCGGATGGGTCAGGGCCCGGTCGACCCGACGCGCCAGGTCCTGATGGGGACCGGGCTGGTTGGAAGTGATGATGCGAGAACGCTCGGACATGACGGTGACGGGTCAACGACTGGAGAAAGGCGCGCATTCTACCAGCCATCGCCCGTCTCGCGCGCCTGCCGCCTTCCCCCACCCTCGCATGACGGCGCACCGGGCCGGGTGCTATGATCCTTGGCCAAAAGGACAATAGCAGCCCATATATCAACCGCACTACGAGGAACCCGGCTTGTCACATTTACCGGTGATCGTGGGCATGGGCGGCGTGAACCCCGCCGGCCGAGCCTCGGGCCATCAGGCGTTTCGCCGCACCGTGCTCGACGCCCTTCCCGACGACGTTCAGGCCCAGACCCTGCTCGGCCTGGCGGCCATGATGCGCCTGGCCAGCGCCCAGGCAGACGATGCCTGGCACGACGTCGATGGCCAGCCCCTCGATGCTGCGGCCATCGTCGAGCAGACCCGCCAGCGCGTGCTCGACCACACCCTGATCCGGCGCATCGAGGATCCCCGCTTCAACGCCGAGGGGCTGCCGGCCAATCGCCGAGCCAGCCTGGCCCTCGAGAGCCCGATGACGTTCCGCGTGCGCCGCCGCCAGCTGCCCGAGAGCCTGCCGCCCACCTGGCAGGTGCGCGAGGTCGACCGCCGCACCCTCGAGGTCTCGGTGCCGGCCGGCGAGATGGACGTGATGCTTCCCGAGACTCGTCAGGCCCAGGTGCGCGCCGCCGGCCAGCTGCCCTCGGGCTTCGAGCCCAGCCAGCTCTACCGCAGCGTCCACCATCCTCGCGGCCTGTCCATGGCGATCTTCGCGGCCAGCGACTGCCTCGGCGACAGCGGCCTGGAGTGGGATACGCTGCGCGACCGCCTCGACCCCGACCAGGTCGCCGTCTACGCCGGCAACTCCATCGGCCAGCTCGATGACGAGGGCTGGGGCGGGCTGCTCAAGAGCTTCGTCTCCGGCAAGCGCGCCACCTCCAAGCAGATGCCCCTAGGCTACGGCCAGATGCCCGCCGACTTCCTCAACGCCTATGTGCTGGGCAGCGTGGGCGGCACCGGGGCCGCGCTGGGCGCCTGTGCCAGTTTTCTCTACAACCTTCGCCTGGGGGTCGACGACATTCGTGCCGGCCGCCGCCGGGTGGTCATAGTCGGCACCGCGGACGCGCCCATCACGCCGGAAATCATCGAAGGCTTTCGCACCATGGGCGCGCTGGCCGACGACGAGAGCCTCAAGGCCCTGGACGCCCTGGAGTTGCTCACCGACCTGGATTACCAGCGCGCCTGCCGCCCTTTCGCCCGCAACTGCGGCTTCACCATGGGCGAGTCCAGCCAGTTCGTGATGCTGATGGATGACGCCCTGGCGTTGGAAGTCGGCGCCGAAGTACTGGGCAGCGTGCCGGACGTCTATGTCAACGCCGACGGCTGGAAGCGCTCGATCTCGGCGCCGGGCATCGGCAACTACATCACCCTCGGCAAGGCGGCCTCGCTGGTCCGCGAGCTGCTCGGCGAGACCGCCCTGCGCCAGCGCACCTTCCTGCATGCCCACGGCACCAGCACGCCGAAGAACCGCATCACCGAATCCCACGTCTTCGATCTGGTCGCCCGCGCCCACGACATCGAGGACTGGCCGGTGGTGGCGGTCAAGGCCTTCGTCGGGCATTCCCAGGGCAGCGCCGCCGGCGACCAGTTGACCAGCGCCCTGGGCAGCTTCGCCCACGGCCTGCTGCCGGGCATTCCCACCCTGGACGCCACGCTGCCCGACGACGTGCACGGGGAGCGGCTGCGGCTGTTCCGCGAGCCGCAGCGCTTCAACGCCGACGCCGCCTTCATCAATGCCAAGGGCTTCGGCGGCAACAACGCCACCGGCGTGGTGCTGTCGCCCGCGGTGACCGAGCGGCTGATGGCTGCCCGCCACGGCGAAGCGGCGATGAACGACTGGCGCCACCGCCGCGAGGATACCCGCCGGGCCGCCGCCGCCTATCTCCACGACGCCGATCACGGCCGCTTCCAGCCCCGCTACCGCTTCGGCGAAGGCGTGCTGGAAGGCCCGGAACTGGACGTCGGCGCCGACAGCATCCGGATTCCCGGCTACGCCAAGCCGGTGTCGCTTGCCGTGAACAACCCCTTCGGTACGCTCGACGACGGAGAAGCCTGATGAACGTCGCCGTCTACCCCGGCACCTTCGACCCCATCACCAACGGCCACTTCGACCTGATCGAGCGGGCCGCGCGACTGTTCGACAAGGTGGTGGTCGCCATCGCCACCAGCCCCGGCAAGGGGCCGGTGCTGGACCTGGACACGCGGATCGCCCTGGCCCGCACGGTCGTGACCGGCCTGGACAACGTCGAGGTGACCGGCTTCTCCGGCCTGATGACCGACTTCATGAAGCAGCAGCGGGCCCGCGTGCTGCTGCGCGGGCTGCGCGCAGTCTCGGACTTCGAGTACGAGCTGCAGCTGGCCAACATGAACCGTGCCCAGATGCCCGAGCTCGAGACCGTCTTCCTGACGCCCGAGGTGGAGAACTCCTACATCTCCTCCACCCTGGTACGCGAGATCGCCCGGCTCGGCGGCGACGTCTCGAAGCACGTGCACCCCGAGGTCGCCGAAGCGCTCAAGAGTCATTACAATACCTGACTAGAGCACTCGGGCATTCTGCCCGAGCTCGCCGGCCAAGATTTCCGTGAGGTACCCCATGGCCCTGATGATCACCGACGAGTGCATCAACTGCGACGTCTGCGAACCCGAATGCCCCAACGGCGCCATCTCGCCGGGGGAAGAGATCTACGTCATCGATCCCGGCCTTTGCACCGAGTGCGTCGGCCACTACGACGAACCGCAATGCCAGCAGGTCTGTCCGGTGGACTGCATCCCGCTCGACCCCGAGCGCAAGGAAAGCCGGGATGAGCTGATGGAGAAGTACCAGCGCATCACCGCTGCCTGAGCGCCCCGCGAGGATGCTCGCCAGCGACGCCTCGCCTTGGGCGGGGCGTCGTGCTTTGCCACCCTCCCGGTCTGGGCCGGTAATCGCGTGATGTGCCTAGGGCGCGCGGGCTGCCGCGGGAGACTTGCGCCTGGCGTGACCAGCGGCCATCCTGCCGGCTTCGTTCCCCGACCGGAGCCACCGTGTCCGAGACCACCCCCGCCACGCCAACCCGAGCTCCCCAACGCATCTGGGCCCTGGCCTGGCCGATCATCCTCTCCAACGTCACCGTGCCGCTGCTCGGCCTGGTCGACACCGCGGTGGTCGGCCACCTGCCCGACTCCCGTTACCTGGCCGCCGTGACACTGGGCGCCACGCTGTTCGGCTTCCTCTACTGGGGCTTCGGCTTCCTGCGCATGGGCACCACCGGCCTCACGTCCCAGGCGGCGGGCCGGGAAGACGATGAGGCGGTGAAGAACCTGCTGGGCCAGTCGCTGCTGCTGGCCGCCCTGATCGGCGGACTGCTGATCCTGGCCGGCGACCCGCTGATCACGCTCGGCCTGCGTCTGCTCGACGGCAGCCCCGAGGCCACGTCACTGGCCGCGGAATACGCCGGCATCCGCCTGCTCTCGGCACCGGCGGTGCTGGCCAACTACGCCATCCTCGGCTGGTTCCTGGGCCAGCAGAACTCTCGGGTCACCCTGGCGCTGCTGGTGCTGACCAACGGCGTCAACATCGCCCTGGACCTGTTGTTCGTGGTCGGCCTGGGAATGACCAGCGACGGCGTGGCCTGGGCCACGGTGATCGCCGACTACACGGCGCTGACTTACGGCCTGTGGCGGGTGCGCCACCAGTTGGCAACGCTGGGGGGACACATCCGTCGTTCGCGGCTGCTGCGGCTGTCCGCCTACGGCGAGCTGTTCCGGGTCAATGCCCAGCTCTTCGTGCGTACCCTGGGATTGCTGTTCGCCATGGCCTTCTTTACCTCGCGGGGCGCTGCCCAGGGTGACACCGTACTGGCGGCCAACGCCGTGCTGCTGCAGTTCATCATGCTGACCTCCTACGGGCTGGACGGCTTCGCCCATGCCGCCGAGGCGCTGACCGGCCGTGCGGTGGGGCGCGGCCGTTGGGGCGAATTCGCCGCGTCGGTGCAGGCCGCGGCGCGCCTCTCGCTGCTGACCGCCGGCCTCGCTGCCCTGGCCTTTGCGCTGGGCGGCGAGTGGCTGATCGCCTTGCTCACCGGGCTGCCGGAAGTGCGCGACACCGCCGCCACCTACCTGCCCTGGATGGTCGCCATGCCGCTGATCGCCGTGTGGAGCTACCTGCTGGACGGCGTCTTCATCGGTACCACCTCTACCCGCGAGATGCGCAACAGCATCTTCATCGCCCTGGCCGTCTACCTACCCACCTGGTGGCTCACCCAGGGCCTCGGCAACCATGGACTGTGGCTGGCCTTCAGCGTCTTCACCACGGTGCGCTCCGGCGTGCTGATCGCCTACTACCTCCACTATCGGCGCACCCGCTGGTCACACGATGCGACCCTGAGCGCCAAAAGTTAGACATTCGTCGCTTTTGACAACATTTCACCTTTACGTCAGCGTTAAGTGGCTGAAGAATCTCCCTGCCGGCGCCCGCCGGCCCCATCAGAGAAAAGGGACGTCACCATGCTGAAGGCACTCTCGCGCCCGGCCGTGAAACTGGTCGAGCGCTATCTTCCCGATCCATACATCTTCGTGCTGCTGCTGACGGTGATCGCTGCCGCCGCGGCCATCGCCGTGGAACGACAGACGCCGCTGGCGGTGCTGCGCTTCTGGGGCGACGGCTTCTGGAACCTGCTGACCTTCTCCATGCAGATGCTGCTGGTGCTGGTCACCGGCTTCATGCTGGCCAGCTCGCCCCCGGTCAAGCGGCTGTTGCAGCGTCTGGCCGGCCTGGCGCGCAATCCCGGCGCCGCCATCGTGCTGGTCACCCTGGTATCGCTGGCCGCCAGCTGGATCAACTGGGGCTTCGGCCTGGTGGTGGGCGCGCTGTTCGCCAAGGAGCTCGCCAAGCAGATCCGCGTCGACTATCGGCTACTGGTCGCCAGCGCCTACTCGGGCTTCATCGTCTGGCACGGCGGCCTGGCCGGCTCGGTGCCGCTGACCATCGCCACCGAGGGCCATTTCGCCGTCGAGCAGATCGGCGTGATCGGCACCTCCGAGACCATCTTCTCGCTGTTCAACCTGGCGATCGTCCTGGCGCTGTTCATCGCCGTGCCGCTGTTCAACCGCCTGATGCTGCCCGACGAACGCGATAGCGTATTCATCGACCCGAGCCTGCTGGAGGACGACGACGAGGCCCGCGTGCGCATCACCCGCCCCGCGGAGCGTCTCGAGAACAGCATGACCCTGGCCTGGCTGGTCGGCATCCCGGGGCTGTTGTTCCTGCTCGATCACTTCGTGCTGCAGGGCGGCGGGCTCAACCTCAATGTGGTCAACTTCCTGTTCCTGTTCCTGGCCATCGTGCTGCACCGCACCCCGCGCAGCCTGCTCGAGAGCCTGCATGAAGCGATCAAGGGCGGCGCCGGCATCGTCATCCAGTTCCCCTTCTACGCCGGCATCATGGCGATCATGGTGCAGTCGGGGCTGGCCGAGACGCTGTCCCAGGCGCTGGTCTCGCTGGCCACCGAGACTACCCTGCCGTTCTGGACCTTCATCAGCGCCGGCATCGTCAACATCTTCGTGCCTTCCGGCGGCGGCCAGTGGGCCGTGCAAGCGCCGGTCATGCTTCCCGCCGCGGAGGCGCTGGGCGTCGACGTGCCGCGGGTCGCCATGGCCGTGGCCTGGGGCGACGCCTGGACCAACCTGTTGCAGCCGTTCTGGGCCCTCCCGGTGCTCGGCATCGCCGGCCTCAAGGCCAAGGACATCATGGGCTTCTGCCTCGTCCAGCTGCTGCTGACGGGCATCATCATCGCCGTCGGCCTGACCTTCCTCTAGACCAGACTCAGGGAGAAGGGCGCCGAGGACAGGTCGTCCCATATCACCATCGACGCCTTGTCCCCATCGCGGGGGCAAGGCGTTATGCTGTAGGGACAATAGCGCAAAGGATTTCCCCCGATGGACGAACACGCCCTACCCGGCCAGCACGAGCTGACCATGACCGTGCTGATGACCCCCGACATGGCCAATTTCAGCGGCAAGGTACATGGCGGCGCCATCCTCAAGAAGCTCGACGAGGTGGCCTATGCCTGCGCCAGCCGCTTCTCCGGGCATTACGTGGTGACCCTGTCGGTGGACCAGGTGCTGTTCAAGCAGCCGATCCACGTCGGCGAGCTGGTGACCTTCCTGGCCAGCGTCAACCACGTGGGCCGCTCTTCGATGGAGATCGGTATCAAGGTGGTGGCCGAGGACATTCAGAAAAAGCTGATTCGCCACACCAACAGCTGTTATCTGACCATGGTGGCGGTGGACGAACAGGGCAAGCCGGCCCGGGTGCCGAGCCTGGCACTGGAAACCCGCACCCAGAAACTGCGCTTCGAGAACGCCGAGATGCGCAAGAAACTGCGCAAGCAAGCCGAAGCGCAAGAACGCCACGCCCAGAGCGAGCGTGGCGCCGATTGACACTTGCGTATCAGTAGGAAGAGGAGGAATCCTGGATCGCTTCGCCGCCTTCCTCGATGTCCTGGCCCACGCCGCGCACGGTGTTGCAGCCGGCCAACAGAGACAGGGTGAACAGGGCGGCGATGGTAAGCAGTAGTGTCCGCTTCATGGGAGCTCCTTGCTGGTGATAAACGAAGAAGTGGTTACTTATTCAATCTAGCAGGCACGGCGCGTTGGTCCACCCCCTCTCAGGTCAACAACAGGCGCAGCATGATCGCCAGGATCACCGCGATGGTCAGCCACTTCACCCACAGCGCCCCCCGCGGACTCATGTTGACTTTCACCGCCACCCAGGCGCCGGTCATGCTGCCGGCGGCCAGTGCCAGGCCATATCCCCAGCGCACCTGCCCCTCGAAGACGAACATGGCCAGCGCCGGCAGGGTATAGACGAGCACGATCAGCACCTTGAAGACGTTCACCTGGGCCAGATCGATCTTCAGCATCCGGTACAGCACCACGATGAACAGGATGCCGACTCCGACCTGGATGAAGCCGCCGTAGACGCCAATGGCGAACATCGCCAGGTACACGACCGGGGTCAGACTCTCCGGCGTCAGCGGCCGGGTCTCCAGGCGCGGCTGGGGCAATAGCATCAACAGCGCGGATAGCGCCATGACTGTGACCAGTACCGTCTCGAACAGGCCATCGCTCACCTCCAGGGCGAGGCGTGCGCCCAGCAGGGCACCGAGCATCGCCGGCACCGCCAGGCGCAGACTCAAGCCGAGGTGGTGGGCACCGGCCCGGAAGAAGTTGACGACCGCCGACACGCTCTGAAGGGCGACCGACACCCGATTGGTGCCGTTGGCGGCCTGGGGCGGCAACCCCAGGAAGATCAGCAGCGGCAGGGTGAGCATCGAGCCCCCCGCCGATAGCACGTTGATGAAGCCGGCCAGGCCGCCGATGGCGAACAGGGCCAGCACCTCGAGTGGCGTCATGAAGGCATCCTTTCCGATTCGTGAAACGGCGCCGGGGCATCGCCCGGCGCCGCGCTGTGCCATGATACCGCCATCACGCCCCCAGGACGCTAAAAGGAGCCCCCATGTCGGATTTCGAGCCGGATTCTCGCCTGGTCGAGGACAGCTACCCGGTCACCGAGCTGCCACTGTGCCAGCTCAGACTGATGAACGACGCCCGCTACCCCTGGCTGGTGCTGATTCCGCGCCGCCCGAACGTCGTCGAGGTATTCGACCTGGACGACGACGCCCAGCGGCGCCTATGGCAGGAGACCGGCCTGGTCGGCCGCGCCCTCAAGGAAGCCCTGGGCGGCGACAAGCTGAACATCGCCACCCTGGGCAACATGGTGCCCCAGTTGCACGTGCACGTGATCCTGCGCCGCCAGGGCGACGACGCCTGGCCGGGGCCGGTGTGGGGTCAGGGCACCGCCGAGCCCTACGACCTGGACGCCCTGGCCGCGATGCGCGACCGCCTGCTGGCGATGGTCGAGGGCGTCGACGCCCTTCGGCAGGACTGAAGGATTCAGGGACTCATCAGCAGTCGGCTGTTCAGCTCGGTGAGCAGCGGCTCGACCAGCCGCGGTGGCAGCGGTCTGCCGCCGCGCCAGGCGGTCATGGCCAGCCGGCTCTCGCCGTCGCTCGCCTCGACGTCCAGGCGCACGCGATACCCTGGCCAGCGCGCGATCACCGCCTCCAGTCGGCCCAGCTCGGGGTCGGCGTGGCGAATCACGTATCCTTGCTCCATCAGCAGCGCCATCGCCTCCTCCAGCACCGTGACCGGTGCCGTGTCCAGGGTGCGCGTCGCCGGCACGGCAGGCGATGGTGCCACGGCACACCCCGCGAGCCATAGCACCAGGCTCACCAGCAGCAGTCCACGTTTCATGCTCCCTCCCCCGGCTGGCGACGAATGGCATCGTGCAACTCACGACAGAAGCTGGCGTCGCTGGCGGTGCGCGACCGTCGCAGTTCCCCGCGCCAGTCGAACAGCTGGATATCGCGACTGACCCGCACCGTGTCTGCCCCGACCACCACCGAGACGCGCTGGATCTCGGTGGCTTCGTCATCGAGCACTCCGACACCGAAGCCGCCGCCGATGAACACGCCGTGTCCGAAGCGGCTGCGTGAGCCCCCCAGCACGAAGATGTCCGGTTCGGGGGCGCCATGGAAGACGGTACGCTCGGAGCGCTCGGCGCTGACCAGTCCCAGCGATGCCTCGGTGTGGCGAATCAGAAAGCCGTCGGCCTCGAGCGCCGCCACCACCCGGTTGAGGGTCGCCGGCGGGACGTCGGACGAGCGCTCCCAGCGGCAGGCCTCGGCGGGCGCCGGCTCGCCCACCGGCAACTGCGACGGCACTGCCTGGCAGCCGGCCAGCAGCGCAAGCAGGACGACTCCGGCGCCTCTCCACATGATCACATCTCCAACGATTTAACTTGAGTCTAGTGTCCTGTATCAGCGCTTGACCATGGAATTCTGGCGACCTGGCGACGCGCAATCTCCTCAACGAGCCTGCGAAACGAGGCACGGCCCCTTGAAGATCGTCGCCGACGTCCGCATGTCATGAGACAAGGCTATGATGGCGATGCAGTAAATTAGCTTATCCCGCATCCTCTGCTCGCATACACTGGCTGCACAGAGATCAAGGAGGTATTGGCATGACCGACACCAACAGCATCGGCCTGCACGAAGGCAGCGCCAGCCAGCTCGCTGAACGACTCAACGTCCTGCTGGCCAATTACCAGATCTTCTACATGAACGTGCGCGGCTATCACTGGAACGTGAAGGGCAACGACTTCTTCCAGCTGCACGAGAAGTTCGAGGAGTTCTACACCGACCTGCTGCTCAAGGTCGATGAGGTCGCCGAGCGCATCCTGACCCTCGGCCACCAGCCGGTACACGCCTACAGCGACTACTTCCGTATCGCCAGCATCGAGGAAGACAAGGGCGTGCATGATGGCCAGGCCTGCGTGCGCGGCGTGCTGCAGGGCTACCAGCAGCTGATCGAGCTGCAGCGCGAAATCCTGTCGCTGGCCTCCGATGCCGACGATGAGGGCACCGCCGCCCAGGTCGGCGACTACATTCGCGAGCAGGAAAAGACCGTCTGGATGCTCAACGCCTACCTGGGCTGAGAGCCGGCTGGGCTGAGCCCCTCGCGGCAGAAACCAGAAAGACGCGCACAGGACGCCGCCCCACGGGGCGGCGTCCTGCGTGTGGGGCCTGGCCCCGAAGCCGCCCCGAGGTCGCCTTGCGTTCGGGGAGGGACAGGAGCACGATAAACATTAAGCAGGCTTGCTATCCGCCGCCTCGCCTTCTCTCCCCGCCGATGTCACAAGGAGCCGACCCTCGCATGCCCATCACCTGTGTGGCCGACCTACAGCGCCTCGCCCGCCGCCGCGTTCCGAAGATGTTCTACGACTACGCCGACTCCGGCTCCTGGACCGAGAGCACCTATCGGGCCAACGAGGACGACCTGGCGGCCATTCGCTTCCGCCAGAAAGTGATGGTCGACATGTCGGATCGGAAGCTGGGTACGACGCTGCTGGACGAGCCGCTGACCATGCCCGTGGCGATCGCCCCGACGGGGCTGGCCGGGATGCAGCATGCGGACGGCGAGATCCTGGCCGCGCGGGCGGCCGAGCGCTTCGGCGTGCCCTACACCCTGTCGACCATGAGCATCTGCTCCATCGAGGACGTCGCCGCCCACACCACGCGGCCGTTCTGGTTCCAGCTCTACGTGATGAAGGACCGCGACTACATCGCCCGGCTGATCGACCGCGCCAAGGCGGTGGGCTGCTCGGCGCTGGTGCTCACCGCGGACCTGCAGATCCTGGGGCAGCGCCACAAGGACGTGATCAACGGCCTCTCGGTGCCGCCGAAGCCGACGCTCGCCACCGTCGCCGACCTGGCGACCAAGTGGCGCTGGGGGCTCGGCATGCTGCGCACCAGGCGCCGCACCTTCGGCAACATCGCCGGCCACGTCGAGGACGCGACGGACCTGAACTCCCTCTCCGCCTGGACCGCCTCCCAGTTCGACACCTCGCTGAGCTGGGACGACGTCAAGTGGATCAAGGAGCGCTGGGGCGGCAAGCTGATCATCAAAGGCATCATGGAGCCGGGGGATGCACGTTCGGCCGTCGATGCCGGGGCCGACGCCATCATCGTTTCCAACCACGGCGGCCGCCAGCTCGACGGCGCCCTGTCCTCGATCCAGGCGCTGCCGGCCATCGTGGCCGAGGTGGGCGACCGCGTCGAGGTACACATGGACGGCGGCATCCGCTCTGGCCAGGACGTGCTGAAGGCCGTGGCGCTGGGCGCCAGGGGCGTGTACATCGGCCGCGCCTACCTCTACGGCCTGGGAGCGAAGGGCGAGGCCGGGGTGACCGATTGCCTGGAGCTCATCCGTAAGGAGCTGGACACCACGCTGGCGCTCTGCGGCCTGCGCGACATCCACGACGTGACCCGCGACATCCTGGTGCCGGGCACCTACCCCGAGGCGGGCTGAGCGCCCGGCGGCTCAGGGCGCCTCATCGTCCGGCGCATCGCCCTCGGCGGCGCGCACCAGCTCGGCAGGCAGCGGTTTCTTCATGCGCACGCCTAGCCGCTCCAGCTCACGGGCCTGGGCTACCAGGCTGCCCTGTCCTTCGGAGAGTCGGTTGATGGCCCGGCGATGGCTGTCACCGGCACGCTCCAGGTGGCGCCCCACTTCCTGCAGGCTCTCCACCAGGCCGCCGAACTTGGTCAACAATCGCTCGGCCCGTTCGCCGATCAGTCGAGCGTTCTCGTTCTGACGCTCCAGGCTCCACAGCCCGGCCACGGTACGCAGGCTGGCCAGCAGCGTGGTCGGGGTGACCATCACCACCTGGCGTTCGAAGGCCTCCTGAAAGAGCTCGGGATCGCGCTCGAAGGCCGCGGCGAAGGCCGGCTCCACCGGCACGAACAGGAACACGAAGTCCGGCGAGCGCAGGCCGGGCAGGCCGGGATAGTCCTTGGCGGCGAGCCCCTGGACGTGCCCGCGCAGCGAGCGCAGGTGCTCGCCCATGGCTGCCTCACGTTCGGCCTCGTCCTCGGCGTTGACCACCCGATTCCAGGCCACCAGCGAGACCTTGGCGTCGACGATCAGGTGGCGCTCCTCGGGCAGGTAGATGACCGCATCGGGACGCCGCCGGCCGGCCTCGCCCTCGATCGACACCTCACGACGGTACTCGACGTCGCGGCGCAGGCCGCTGCGCTCCAGCACCGTCTCCAGGATCAGTTCGCCCCAGTTGCCCTGGGCCTTCTGGTCGCCCTTGAGCGCCCGGGCAAGCGACGCGGCTTCGTCGCCGAGTCGCGCATTGAGCCCGGCAAGCTGGTCGAGTTGGGCCTTGAGCGAGCCGCGCTCGCGCTGCTCCTGGCCGTGCAGTGCCTCCACCCGCTGGCGGAACTGCTCGACCTGCTCGCGAAACGGCTGGAGCAATGCCTCCAGGCTCTGACGGCTCTGGGCGCTGTAAGCCTGCTGCCGCTCCTCGAAGACACGCCCGGCGAGCTGGTGGAATTCGTCCTTGAGCCGCTCGCGAGCCTCCTCCAGCAGCGCCAGCTGCTCGCGATGGCGAATCGCCGTCTGCTCGCGCTCCGTCTCCAGCCGAGCCGAGCGCTCGCGCTGCTCGGCCAGCCGGTCGCGGGCCTCACCGAGGGCCGCCTCGAGGCCTTCCAGCCGCTCGCGGCAGCCGTCGAGCTGGGCATCGCTCTGGGTGAGCTCCTGCTCGAGGCGCGCGGTCGCCGCCCGTCGCTCGGCCAGCTCGCGGCGCACCTCGACGAGCCGGCGCCGCTGGACGATTCCCCAGCCGCAGGCCAGCAGGGCCACTGCCGCGAGCCCCACTACCCAGGCGCCGCCCATTTCCGTCATAGCGTCGAGCATGCTCCTCTCCCTGATAATGGCGCCGGTCATGGATATGCGACGGCCCCAGCAACGCGGGCACCGGCGCCACTATACTGAAGCGCAGACACTCCCTGGCCAATGTCTCGTCATCGAGGAGGCGACCATGCACCGCTGCCTGACGGCCACCTGCCTGACGTTGCTGATCCTGGCACCCGCCATGGCCGGCGCGGAGGATCATCGCCACGGTCCCGTGCTGTTCGGCACCGCCGCAGGCCACCAGCACGGCCCCGTTCACTATGGCAACGGCCCGGATTATCGGCAGGCCCCAGGCCTATACCGGACCCACCCCGACGCGGAATCGCCCTATCTGGTGCCACACCCGTCCCGGCCCACCTCGCCGGTGATCATCGTCGAGCCACGGATCTACCTGGACCGCCACGAGCACCGGGGCTTTTCCCGTTCGGACCACTGGCGAACGCGGCACCGCGAGCGCTTCCATCGAGACGATCCGCCGTGGTTCGACAAGCATCGCTGGCCGCCGCGAGACCCACGCACGACGCCCTGACCGTCTTCAACGCACCGGGCGAGCCAGGTCCTCGATCAGCGCCCTGAGCAGCCCCCAGAACTCCTCCACCGAGGCCAGCTCGACCCGCTCGTCCGGGGAGTGGGCACCGCGAATCAGCGGGCCGAAGGAGATCATCGCCATGTCCGGGTACTTGGCGCCGAGGATGCCGCACTCCAGGCCGGCATGGATCACCTTGACCTCGGGGTCGACGCCCAACCGCGCCTCGTGCAGGTTGCGAAAGTGGGCCAGCAGCGCACTGTCCGGATCCGGCGCCCAGCCCGGGTAGGCCCCCTCGACCCGAACGCGGGCGCCGATCAGCTCGAACAGCGCACGGAAGCGGTCGGCGAGATCCTCGACGGCGCTATCGCGCAGCGAGCGCACCAGGGCGCAGAGATGGAAGCGACCGGCCTCCAGCGACACCACACCCAGGTTGTTGGAGGTTTCCACCACCCCTGGCACGGCGACGCTCATGCGCTCGACGCCGCAGGGCGCGGCGTGCAGAGCGGCCACCAGCAGCCGGCTGGCGTCCCGGGTCAGGGCTTCGCCCTCGGGGGCCGGCACCCGCTCGAGGGCCAGAGCAAGCCCATCGTCAACGCCGGCCAACTCGGCGCGCAGCGTCGATGCCAGCTCCGGCAGCCGCGCGCGGGCGGCCTCGAAGGCTTCGGCGGGCAACGCCAGGGTGGCGAAGGCCTCCCGCGGCAGGGCATTGCGCAGGGTGCCGCCACGGTAGTCGACCAGGCGCGCGTCGACGTTCTCCAGGGCGCGCAGTACGCGCACCAGCAGGCGGTTGGCGTTGCCGCGGCCCTTGTCGATGTCGATGCCGGAGTGCCCGCCGCGCAGACCGGTCAACGAGAGACGCACCGCCACTTCGTCGTCATCGAGTCGCGAGGTGGGCAGCTGGGCGTCGACCACCACATCGGCCCCGCCAGCGCAGCCGATGTAGACTTGGCCGCGATCCTCGGAGTCCAGGTTGAGCAGCACGCGGCCGTCAAGCCATCCCTCGTCCAGGTTCAGCGCGCCGCCCATGGAGGATTCCTCCTCGAGGGTGAACAGCGCCTCCAGCGGGCCGTGGGACAGGGTATCGTCCTCCAGCACCGCCAGCGCCGCCGCCACGCCCAGGCCGTTGTCGGCGCCCAGGGTGGTATGGCGGGCATGCAGCCAACCGTCTTCGACATAGGTCTCGATGGGATCACGGGTGAAGTCGTGCGGATGCTCGGCGTTGGCCTGGGCCACCATGTCCAGATGGCCCTGCAGGACGATGCTCGGTGCGGTTTCCAGGCCCGGCGTCGCCGGTTTGTGCAGGCGCAGGTTACCGTAGGCGTCACGGTCGTGAGCCAGGCCCCGCTCGTCGGCCCAGGCCTCGAGGACGGCCACCAGGGCGGCTTCGTGGCCGGAAGGACGCGGCGTGTTGCACAGGGTCCGGAAGTGCCGCCACAGCGGCTGCGGCGAGAGCCGTTCGAGATGTGCGTTCATGATCTGTCTATATCGCGGTTGACCCGGGCACTCTACCCCTCGCCTTCGCCCGAGGAAAGCGCCCCGGCCGACAGTCGGCGAGCCACCTGTTCGCGGCGCCAGGCCTCCACCGCCTTGCTGCCGGAGAGCCCCAGCCGCGCGGCCAGCCAGGCCGTGCCGCGGCCCTGGAAGGCCCAGGCGGCGAGCAGCGCCAGCGCCTCGTCGCGCGCTCCCCGCCACGCGGCGTCGATGACCAGCGCCTGCACCGCGGGCCGCACCAGCGCCGGCTCGCGGTGCCCATGGGCCACGTCCGCGAGGTCGCGCCGCGCCTCGTCATCCAGGGGTCGGGGGCCACCTTCGGCCAGCAGCGCCAACGCCACCGCCGAGTCCAGCTCGCGCAGCTCGAAGGCCAGCAGCGACGGCAGCAGCGACTGAAAGCGGTCCGCCAGGCGCTTGGCCAGCGCCTCTCCGCCCTCGGCCGCCGGTGCGACCACCATCAGCGCATGCTCGCCGGTGGCCGCCTCACGGGTCAGCCCGAGACGCACCGCGCGAAATCCCTGGGCCTGCCAGAACGCCAGCAGGCCCGGCTCGGCGCCGAAGCTCGCTCCCAGCAGCGCGATGCCCGCCTCTCGCGCCGCCTGCCGTTCGACGGCCAGCAGTCGCCGGCCGAGTCCCCGGCGGCGCGCCGCCGGATGCACGGCGATGCGCAGCACCCGGCGCAGCCGACCGCTCAGCGCTTCCCGCACGCCGGCGTGAGCGGCCAGCGACTGGGCCATCAGGTGGCCGCGGGGCCGACGCTCGCCCCGCGCCACCCGCTCCGCCAGCGCGGCGTCGAAGCCACCCTCGTCGGCGCTGACTACGACCGCCTGGGGACCTGCGTCGTTACCGAGGGTGGTGAGCCGCGTATCGGGGCCATCCAACAAGCGGCGCAGGTCGCTAGGCGTGGTGCGGTAGTGGGCCTGGACCAGCAGTCCGAACAGCGTGCGCAGGCGCGGCTCGTCACGGGCCAGGGTGCGAGGCGACTCGAGCCGCCATTCGGGCGCCTCTCCAGTGGGCGGCGTCGGCTCGGCGTCCAGCATCAGCAGCCGCGCGGTAAGTGCCTCCAGGGGATCGTCCGGGGCCCAGCGGATCGGAGCGGCCAGATGCCACTCGCGCCATTCGGGGGTCAGGCGCTCGAGTCGCTCGCGAAAGCGCAGCGCGAAGCCGCGGCCGGCGCCCTCGTAGCCGTGCACCGTAGTGGCGAAGGCGATGCGCGGGAAGGCCGCGAGCCACTGGCCGAGCATCCCGGCGGGGATCGCCGCGGCCTCGTCGACCAGCAGCCAGGCCCCGGCGCCGCCGGCATCGAGGCGTTCTACCCGGGCGCTGAGCTCGTCGGGTGCCAGGAAAACCACTCGCCCGCCGGCCTCTTCGAAGCGATTGCCGTGGCGCCGCCCCTCGGGCCGCAGCGCGGCGAGCCGCTCGAAGAGCCCGGCCACCGCCGCCGGACGCGGGGCGGTCACCAGGATCTCGGTTTCGCCTTCCTTGCCCTGGCCTCGCTCGCCCTGGGCCAGCAGCCGGGCGCAGGCGATGCCTAGCGCCGCCGTCTTGCCGCGCCCCCGATCCGCGGTGAGTACCAGCGGCCGGCGTCGGCGTAGCCGGACCAGCCGCGCTACCGCCTCGGCCTGGTCGCGGGTCAGGCAGTCGGGATCGTCGGGAAGCGATTCGACGGGCGCGACCTCGGGCCAGTCGGGGATCGCGAGCGCCCCTTCTGCGGGCCAGCGGATCGCCCGCGGCGAGGCGGCCAGCAGGTGGGCGAGGCGGTCCAGATAGTGCGCCGATAGCTGTTCCGCTCGCCAGGGATGGGCGGCCAGCCGCGTATAGTCAGCGTCGGGACGCCCGCCCCAGTCCGCAGGGGTCAGCAGCACCAGCAGCCCGCCGGCGCGCAGGGTGCCCGCGAGCGCGCCGAAGGCGTCGGGGTCGAAGCCCGCCCCGGACGAGACCGCGTCATAGACGATCAGGTCGTGCTCGCCGCCGAGCCGGGTGCGCGCCTTGGCGGGGGGCAGCCAATCTTCCGCCTCCAGGCTCGTCGGCGGCTCGGGGGAGACCCACAGCGCCGCCCCGCCGGGCCGGGCGTGCCATAGCGCCAGGGCCCGTCGAGAGGCATCCGCGACCTCTCCCGTCAGCCATACCAGGCCCCGCCAGCGGCGTTCCTCCAAGCGAGCCTGGCAGGCCAGGAGGTCATCGGGCACCTCGGCGTTCATGAGCATTCCTTTAAATTGCTGAACTTTGGTCTAAGGAGTAGGCGTCGTTTCAACGCCCGGTCACTCTTCGGCAGTGCAACATGCCGGTCATACTCTTGTTTTATACATCTGAAATTCAAGGCTTTTCCGATCCCGACGAACGATGAGAGCCGGTAGCAGGCGCCATGGCTTAGACGATCGGCGACCGTCGAACCTGCCACGAGGCCCATGCTAGGTTGAGGCAACGGCCACCTCGCCAGGCGGGGAGGCCTGATTTTTCTGCACTGCATCACGTTCGTCACCCATCTCCAAAATCAGAACAAACCGCAGGAGAGAATCGCGATGAAACAGACCCGCTTCGCCCTCACCGGACTCGCCGCCGGCATCGCTCTGGCCAGCCTGGCCACCACCGCCCAGGCCCAGGAATCCTGGACCATGACCACCACCTGGCCGGACAATCTGGACCTGATCCAGATCGACCGCCACTGGGTCGAGCTGGTCAACCAGCTGGCCGGCGACGAGTTAACGATCAACTTCCGCGCCGGCGGCACCCTGATGCCCGGCACCCAGGTCTTCGATGCCACCGAAACCGGCAGCATCCAGGCCGCCGGCGACTGGCCCGGCTACTGGGCCGGGCGCAGCTCCGCCTTCTCGCCACTAGCTACCACCACCAGCCTGTTCAACGGCGTCGACTACCTGAACTGGATCATGGAGTGGGGCGGCTGGGAGCTCTACCAGGAAGTCTACGGCCAGTACAACATGGTCTACCTGCCCTACGGCATCACCAACAACGAATCCGGTTTCCGCGGCGGCACGCCCATCGAGAGCATCGCCGACCTGGAAGGCAAGCGCCTGCGCCTTTCCGGACGCGACCAGGGCCGGGTGCTGGAACAGCTCGGCGGTTCCCAGGTCACCCTGGCCGGCGGCGAGATCTACCAGGCCATCGAGCGCGGCGTGGTCGACGGCGCCGAGTTCTCGACCCCTGGGGTGGACTACAAGGCCGGCTTCTCCGAGGTCGCCGACTACTGGTCGGTGCCGGGTTGGCACCAGTCCGCCAGCGTGTTCGGGGTGATGATCAACCAGGACGCCTGGGACGCCCTCTCCGAGGAAACTCAGGAGAAGCTGAAGATCGCCGCCGAGGCCACCATGGCCTGGTCACTGGCCTGGTCGGAGCGCGAGTCCACCGAAGGCACGGTGAAGTTCCTCGACGACGGCACCGAGATCAACCAGCTCTCCGAGGAGGACCTGGCGCAGATCCAGGAGATCACCAACGAGGTGATCGTGCAGGGCGCCTGCGAGGACCCGATGCACGCCAAGGTCTACCACTCCATGATCAGCTACATGGAGCACTACGCCAATTGGCGCGACATCTCGGTGCCCTTCAACATGAGCCGGGTGACCGACAACCTGCCCTCTCTGGAGGACATCGAGGCCTGCATGAACCAGTGACCGGTCCGCTTCGCCGGGGCGCCATGCCCCGGCGAGCCCGGCACCTTCCCCTGTCCGTTCGCACTCGGAAATGTCGACCATGAATGCCATTGCCAGGGCCATCGACGCCCTCAACGAGGCCTTCGGGCGCCTCATCGCGCCCCTGCTTGCCGTGATCACGATCATCGTGATCTATGACATCGCCATGCGCTTCTTCGTCGGCCGCCCCAGCGACTGGGCCTTCGACGTCACCAAGATGCTGTTCGGCGCCCACTTCATGCTGATGGCGGCCTTCGGACTGCGCCATCATGCCCACGTGGAGGTCGACGTGCTCAAGCGCCTGCTGTCGCGGCGCCGCCAGGCCGCCATCGAGCTCCTCGGCTACCTGATCTTCTTCGTCCCCTTCATCTGGATGCTGCTCAGCCTCGGCTGGGACTTCTTCTACCGTTCCTTCAGCCGCGGCGAGACCACCTACGGCATGGTGGCCCTCCCGGTCTATCCGGTGAAGGCGGTGATCATCGTCACCGCCATGCTGCTGCTGCTCCAGGCCATCGCGGTGGTGATCCGTGCCGTGCAGGCCTTGCACAAGGAGAACGCCGCATGAGCGCAGAAATGCTCACCCTGTTCATGTTCGGCGGCCTGCTGGTCGGGCTGTTCATGGGCCATCCGTTGGCCTTCGTGCTCGGCGGCACCGCGGTGCTCGGGGCCTGGCTGGGCCCGGGCGCCAGCACCCTGGGCATCCTGATCAACAACATCTACGGCAACGCCATGGACAATTACGTCCTGGTGGCCATTCCGCTGTTCATACTGATGGCCCGCTTCCTCAACGACTCCGGGGTCACCGAGAAGATGTTCGAGTCGATGCGCCTGCTGCTGGCCAACCTGCGCGGCGGCCTGGCCCTGACGGTGGTGGTGGTCTCGGTGCTGCTGGCCGCCACCACCGGCATCGTAGGCGCCTCCATCGCGGTGATGGGCATGATTGCCCTGGTGCCGATGCTCAAGTACCACTACAACAAGGAACTCAGCACCGGGGTAATCATGGCCAGCGGCTGCCTGGGCATCCTGATTCCGCCCAGCATCATGCTGATCCTGATGGCCAGCTACTCGCCTGTGTCGGTGGGAGCGCTGTTTGCCGGCGCCCTGGTACCCGGCCTGCTGCTCGGCGCGATGTACGCCCTCTATGTGCTGGCGATCTGCCATCTCAAGCCCAGCTACGGCCCGCTGGTGCCCGCCGAGGAGCGGGCCGAGATCTCCACCGGCGAGCTGCTGGCCATGCTCGGCAAGTACGTGCTGCCGCCGATGGCGCTGATCCTGGGGGTGCTGGGGTCGCTGTTCGCCGGCATCGCCACCGCGACCGAGGCCTCGGCGATCGGCGTGGCCATCGCCTTCGTGCTGTTCCTGATCTTCGGCGACCGCAAGCCTTCCACCTGCTACCGCACCCTGATCGAGGCCAGCAAGACCACCACCATGGTGATGCTGGTGCTGGTCGGCGCCACCGCCTTCACCGGCGTGTTCTCGATCGGCGGCGGCATGGAGGTCATCAGCGAGGTCGTCATGGCCATGCCCGGCGGCACCACCGGCGCCCTGATCCTGATGTTCTTCCTGGTGTTCATCCTGGGCATGTTCCTCGACTGGACCGGCATCGTGCTGCTCAGTTTCCCGATCATGCTGCCCATCGTGGAGAGCATGGGCGTGGACGTGCTGTGGTTCGTGGTGATGGTAGCGGTGGTACTGCAGACCTCCTTCCTCACCCCGCCGTTCGGCTATGCGCTGTTCTATCTCAAGGGCGTGGCACCGCCCGAGGTCGAGACCCTGGATCTCTACCGGGCAGTGATCCCCTTCTGCGCGCTGATCGTGCTGGCCTGCCTGCTGATGGCCTTCTTCCCGGCCCTGGTCACCGGGTTGCCCGCACTGCTCGTCGGCTACTGAGTCTCACTCCGTCACGCCGCCGCCTGCCGCCCCGGCGGGCGGCGGCGCGTTTCGGTGCAGCCTTCCCGGGCAGCTGATACCATGCTCGACCGCCAGACCATCGCCTCTGGCAAGCGTATCGGCCCTCACCGGAAGGAGAACCCGCGTGTCCAGCCCCCTCGGCCATCGGCCCTCCGCGCCCGTTCGCCGGCTGACGCAGCACCTCGATGCCTGGAGCGTCCTGACCCTGCTCATCGCCGCCATCGTGGCGCTGCCGGTGCTCACCGTGCTGGCCCATATCGTCATGCCCGCCGGCGGAGTCTGGCAGCACCTGGCCAGCACCGTACTCGGCCGCTACCTGGCCAACACCCTGTTCCTGGTCGTCACGGTGGGGCTCGGCACCTTCGTGATCGGCACCGGCACCGCCTGGCTGGTTGTGATGTGTCGCTTCCCCGGCCGCCGGCTATTCGAGTGGGCCCTGCTGCTGCCACTGGCGGTGCCGACCTACGTGATCGCCTACGCCTATACCGACTTCCTGCAGTACGCCGGGCCGCTGCAGAGCGCGCTGCGCGAAGCCTTCGGCTGGGAGCGCGGCGACTACTGGTTTCCCGACATCCGCTCGCTGGGCGGCGCCGCGACCCTGATCACCCTGGTGCTCTATCCCTACGTCTACATGCTGGCCCGAGCCAGCTTCCTCGAGCAGTCGGTGTGCGTGCTGGACGTGGGCCGCACCCTGGGCCGGGGCCCCTGGCGGCTGTTCACCAGCATCGCCATCCCGCTTGCGCGCCCGGCCATCGTCGGCGGCGTGTCGCTGGCGCTGATGGAGACCCTCAATGAGTTCGGCGCGGTGCAGTATTTCGGCGTCGACACCTTCACCACCGGCATCTACCGCACCTGGTTCGGCATGGGCGAGCAGGTCGCCGCCGCCCAGCTGGCGGCCTGCCTGCTGGCCTTCGTGATTGTCTTCGTGCTGCTCGAGCGCGCCTCGCGAGGCAAGCGACGCTACTTCCACACCACCGGCCGCTACCAGCAGTTGCCGGAGTTCCACCTCAGTGGCCTGCGCGCCGCCGCCGCGACCCTGGCCTGCCTGGCGCCGGTACTGGTCGGCTTCCTGATTCCCAGCGGGCTGCTGGGCTACCTGTCGATCCAGGGTGGGGATTCGCTGTTCGGCGCACGGTTCCTGGAGTTCGCCGGCAACAGCCTGGTGCTGTCAGCCGTGGCGGCGCTGATCGCGGTGGGGCTGGCGCTGGTGCTGAGCTACGGGGCGCGGCTACATCCCGGGCCGGTAACACGCACCGCCACCCGGGTGGCGGCCATGGGCTACGCGGTGCCCGGCTCGGTGGTCGCCGTGGGCATCCTGATTCCCTTCGCCTGGCTGGACGACACCCTGAACGGCTTCCTCCAGGCCCACTACGGGGTGATCGCCGGGCTAATCTTCAGCGGCTCGGCCTTCATCCTGATCTACGCCTACGTGGTGCGCTTCCTGGCGGTGTCGTTCAACGCCCTGGAGGCCAGCCTCGGCAAGGTGACGCCGAGCATGGACGCGGCCGCCCGCACCCTGGGGCAGACCGCCGGCGGCACGTTGCGCAAGGTACATACGCCGATCATGCGCGGCAGCCTGCTGGCCGCCGGTATCCTGGTGTTCGTCGACGTGATGAAGGAACTGCCGGCGACCATCATCCTGCGCCCCTTCGACTTCGACACCCTGGCAGTGCGCGCCCACAACCTGGCCGCCGACGAGCGCCTGGCCGAGGCCTCGACCGCCTCGCTGACCATCGTCGCGGTGGGCATCATCCCGGTGATCCTGCTCAGTCTGGCGATGCGCCGTTCACGCCCCGGGAGCCGCGGGGAAGACGAACACCTGTGACGGATCCAGCCGGATCGTAACCGGCTGGCCCTCCTCGGGCAGAAAGACGCCGGGCACCCGGGCGTGCAGGTGCGACTCGCGGCCATCGCCGCCGTGGGCACAGATGTGCAGCAGGCTGGTGCGGCCCAGCAGTTTGGCCATGATCACGTGGCTGTGATGGTCCGTCGGTGCCTCCTCCAGAGCCACCACGCGCAGCGCCTCAGGGCGGATCATCACCCGCGCCCGGGCTCCCTCCTCCAGGCCGTGAGCCATCACCTCGCCCACCGGCGTATCGACGCACCCTCCGCGCACCTTGCCCTCCAGCTCGTTGACCTCGCCGAAGAAGGTCACCACGAAGGGGTCGGCCGGGGCGCAGTAGAGCTCTCGCGGGGTCCCCATCTGCACGATGTGGCCATCACGCATCAGTGCGATGCGGTCGGCCATGAACATCGCCTCCTCCGGGTCGTGGGTGACCAGCAGGGCGCCGGCGCCGACCTTCTTGAGCACGTGCAGAGTGTCGTCGCGGATGCGGTCGCGCAGCCGGGCGTCCAGGCTCGAGAACGGCTCGTCGAGCAGCATCAGCCGGGGCGCTGGGGCCAGCGCTCGGGCCAGGGCCACGCGCTGCTGCTGGCCGCCGGACAGCATGTGCGGATAGCTCTCCGCGAAGCGCCCCATGCCCAGCTGGTCGAGCAGCTCCAAGGCGCGCTGGCGGCGCTCCTTGGCGGGCAGCGTCTCGAGGCCGAAGGTCACGTTCTGCAGCACCGAGAGATGCGGGAACAGTGCCGAGTCCTGGAAGGCCAGGCCGACGTTGCGCTTCTCCGGCGGCACGTGGGGCTGGCCGGGGCGCCCAACGGGGAGGCCGTCGAGATCCACCTCTCCCCGCTGGAGCACCTCGAGCCCGGCGACGATGCGCAGCAGGGTGGTCTTGCCGCAGCCCGAGGGGCCGAGCAGGCAGACTACCTCGCCCGGGTGCACCTCCAGGCCGACGTCCTCCACTGCCAGATGATGGCCATAGGCGTGGCGGATGTGATGCATGGCGAGGACCGGAGCCGGCTCCGGTGCAATATCTTGGACGGCGGCGAGCGGGGCGTGATGGGTCATGGGCAAGGAATCGACTCAGCCGAGGGATAGCGGAACCTGCATGGTAACGCGAAACCTTCGTCTTTTCGTCGCCATTTCGTCGCGACACTGGCCGGCAGTTGACGCCATCCAGCCCAGGCGCTTCAATGATGACCGAATAATGCAACGTATTATCATTCGAAATCATAGCTGATCCATACGCTCACGAGGTAGAACAATGCCCCAGTCCAATCGTCTCGTCATGCCCCTCGCCGCCCTGGTGGCCGGCGCGGCCTTCGCTACCAGCGCCGCCGCCGATGAGCTCAACGTCTACTCGGCCCGGCACTACGACTCCGACCAGGCACTCTACGACGCCTTCACCGAGGAGACCGGCATCGAGGTCAACGTCCTCGAGGGCGATTCGGACCAGCTGATCCAGCGCATCGAGCGCGAGGGGCAGGCCAGCCCCGCCGATGTGATGATGACCGTGGACGCCGGCCGCCTGTGGCGCGCGGAGCAGGAAGACATCTTCGCCAGCGTCAGCTCCGAGGTGCTAGCCGAGCGCCTGCCAGACTCGATGCGTCATCCTGATGGCAAGTGGTTCGGCTTCAGCCAGCGCGTTCGCGCCATCTTCTACAACCCAGATGAAGTCGATGCCGGCGAACTCAACACTTACGAGGATCTGGCGGACCCTCGCTACGAAGGCCAGGTGTGCATCCGTTCCTCCAACAACATCTACAACCAGTCGCTGCTGGCCTCGCTGATCGCGCATCACGGCGCCGAGGAAGCCGAGGCCTGGGCCCAGGGGGTAGTCGACAACATGGCTCGCGATCCCGAAGGCGGTGATACCGACCAGATCAAGGGCGTGGCCAGCGGAGAATGCGATATCGCCGTGGCCAACCATTACTACTACGTGCGCCTGCTGGAATCGGATAACGAGGCCGATCGAGAAGTCGCCGAGAGCGTCGAGATCATGTTCCCCAACCAGGACGACCGTGGCGCTCACGTCAATATCGGCGGGGCCGGCGTCGTCCAGAACGCACCGCACCATGACAATGCCGTGCGCTTCCTGGAGTTCCTCGCCTCCGACGAAGCCCAGGCGATCTTCGCCTCCGGTAACCACGAGTTCCCGGTGGTCGACGGCGTGGACATCGACGAGGTGCTGGCCTCCTGGGGCGACTTCAAGCGCGACGAGCTGAACGTCAGCGTGCTCGGCGAGAACAACCCGGAAGCCATCAAGATCTTCGACCGGGTCGGCTGGCGGTAAGACGTCACCGGACGCCGACAGCAAGGGGCCCGCGGCAATGCCGCGGGCCCCTTGCGTTGGAAACCGGATACTCATCAATGGGGGATCATCAGCGCCACCCCTGACACCAGCGCGAACAGCAGCACCCCCTGGCGCAGTCGCCGGGCATCGAGGCGCTGGTGCATGACCCGGCTGGCCACGCTACCGACCAGCAGCGGCGGCAGCAGATAGAGCGCCCAGCGCAACTGCTCCGCGCCGACCTTGCCGGCCGAGGCCAGGATCACCAGCGACACCAGTTCGCCGATCAGGAAGCAGCAGGCAATGGTCGAACGCAGCTCCGGCCCGGGGCGATGCTGGTAGAGCAGCGCCAGCGGCGGGCCGCCGACGCCGGTAGCGGTCTCGGTCACCCCGGTGATCAGCCCCACCGAGACGCAGGCACCCGGCTTGGGCCGGAACACCGGCGCGAACAGCGCGGCCAGCACGGCCAGCACCGTCGAGGCGCCGATCAGCTGATTGAGCCCATTGGTGCTCATCACCACCAGGATCCACAGCCCCAGAAAGGTCCCCGGCAGGCGGCCCACGCCAATCCAGGCGCTGCCCCGCCAATCGATGGCCTCGCGCTCGCGCAGCGCCACGTAGAGGTTGAGCGGCAGCATCAGCACCAGCAGCGCCACCGGCAGCAGGTCCGGCCGCAGCAGCCCCATCACCGGGGCGACGATCAGCGCGAAGCCGATGCCGATCGCGCCCTGCATGAAGGCGGCGACGGCCGTGGCCGCGGCGAGAACGACATAGACGGCGGGATCACTCATGGGTCCCCCGCGCCTCAGCGCCCGACCGCGTCGCCATGACTCGCTCGCGATGGGCCGCCGAGGTCGGGTGCACCCGCTGGATCGGCGCGTTGGCCACCGCGGCACCGGCCGTCTCGCGCACTTCGGCGAGCAGCGCGCGCGCATCCCAGTCCACCGGCCAGCCCTGCCACAGCCGCAGCCGGCCGTTGGTGAACACCGCCTCGATCTGGTCGCGGTTGGCGTAGCGCACCAGCTCCCAGGGCCGATCCCAGGACGGCGTCATCTCGGGCACCTCGAGGTCCACCAGCAGGAAGTCGGCGGCCAGCCCCGGGGCGATCGCCCCAGTGACGCCGGCAAGCCCCGCCGCATCGGCGCCCGCGCGGGTGGCGTGGTCGAGCCACAGCCAGCCGCCGCCGCAGGAGGAGTCGCCGCTGGCCAGCCCGAAGGCCAGGCGCTGGCTGGTCTCGGCGGCGTCGAGCAGGCGGAAAGCATCGCTGCGCGTACCGTCGCTGCCCAGCCCGAATCGGATGCCTTGGGCGGCCATGTGCAGCGCCGGCGCCACGGCGTTGCCCTTCCAGGCGCTGGCCACCGGGTTGAAGGCCACCGCAGTGCCGGTATCGCGCAGCAGGTTGAGCTCCCCCGGTGTCACTAGGGTGGCGTGGGCGACCAGGGTCTGCGGCCCCAGGGCGCCGGCGGCATGGAGATGCTCCAGCGGGCGCTGGCGGCGCGCCACCAGCGAGCGCTCCACGGCCTGCAGGTGCTCGTTGACGTGGGTCTGGAAGATGGCCCCACCCTCGGCGCACAGCGCCGCGGCGTCGTGCAGCATGGCGTCGCTGGCCACCTCGGGGATCGACACCGCCAGCGAGGGATGCACCAAGCCATGGCCCGCCCAGCGCGCCAGGTGGCGCTCGGCGTCGCGGCGGATCGCCGTGCCGTCCCGCGAGCTCCCACCCAGGTCGTTGCAGATGTAGCCCAGCACGCAGCGCAGTCCGCTCTCCTCGGCAGCGTCGGCGATGCCGTCGAGCTCCGAGGCGGCACGTGTGCCGGCATCCACCGCGGTGGTGAAGCCGCCGCGCAGCGCCTCCAGGGCGGCGAGCCGGGCGGAGAGCCGCACCAGCCGCTCGTCCAGGCTGCCTTCCAGCGGCACCCAGATGCGCTTGAAGATCTCGGAAGGCTCGCCGAAAACCAGCGACTTGCCGAGCGACTGGGTCAAGTGATGATGAGTGTCGACGAAGC
Organism: Halomonas sp. B23F22_20; assembly: GCF_043496985.1. NCBI lineage: Bacteria > Pseudomonadati > Pseudomonadota > Gammaproteobacteria > Oceanospirillales > Halomonadaceae > Halomonas > Halomonas sp. B23F22_20. Next base: position 54,260 of record NZ_JBIEKH010000006.1, on the reverse strand, counting down.
CGGGCATCAGCAGCTTGCCGGGCAGCTCGATGGGCGCGAGCTCGGGGTGACGGGCCAGCAGTTCCCGGCGCTCACCGATCTCGGCGAAGCGGCCATCGGCCACCAGCACCGCCTGGTCGCGCACGCAGCCCTCCTCCAGTAGCACCTCCTCGGGCAGCAGCAGCAGCGTCTCGGCGGCGAAGTCGGCTGGGGCCAGCGGGTCGTTGGAATATGGGGTCGGCGACATGGTTACTTTCCTTTGATTTCTTGACGGGGCAGCCCCGCGCCCGCGGGAGCATCGCGCCGGCGGCCGAGGTGATGGAACAGCAGGTTGACCAGCACGGCGGTCAGGGTGCCCATGGCCAGGCCGTTGCCGAGCAGGATCTGCAGGTGTTGGGGGAAAGCGCTGTAGAAGCCGGGCACCAGAATCGGCAGCAGTCCCATGGCCAGCGCCGAGGCCAGGGTGAACATGTTGCCGTGCTCGTCGAAGTCGACCCGGCGCAGGATGTTGATGCCCATCACGCCGATGATGGCGAAGACGATCACCGCGGTACCCGCCACCACGGCGGTAGGCAGCAGCGACGCCAGCCGGCCGAGCGGCGCAAACAGGCCGAGCAGCACCAGAATCAGCCCGGCGGCGACGGTGACGTAGCGCGAACGCACCCCGGTGGCACGCACGATGCCGATGTTCTCGCCGCTGGTGATGATCAGCGAAGTGCCAAAGCAACCGCCGAGCAACGAGCCCAGGGCATCGGCGCGGATATTGCGCGGCACCAGGGCGCGGGCATCGCCGCGCTTCTCGACGATCTCGGCGGTGGCCAGGGTCTGGCCGGTAGCCTCGGTCATCGAGACCACGCTGAAGATGATCAGCGGCAGCGAGGCGAAGAGGTCGAACTTGGGCCAGCCGAAGGGAAACAGCGACGGCAGGGCCACCACCGGGCCGGACAGCACGCCGTCGAACTCCATGACGCCGCATACCGCGGCCAGGGTGGCGCCGATCAGCAGCCCCAGCATCACCGCGATGCGCTGCAGCACGCCGCTGAACAGCCGGGCGCACAGCACGATGGCGGTCATGGTCGCGAGCGCCAGGGCGATGCTGGTCAGGTTGGCGAACTCCGGCGAGCCCTCGCGGCCGGTGATCAGTCCACCGAAGATGCGCACCAGGTTGATCGCCACCAGCAGCAGCATGGTGCCGATGACGATCGGCGGGAAGAACCGCAGCACCTTGGTGAAGAACGGCAGCGCCAGGAAGTAGAACACCCCGGTGAGGATCACCGCACCGGTGGCCGTCTGCAGGTCGGTGGCCTGGGCGATGGTCAGGAAGATCACCAGCGGCGCCCCGCCCGGCACCTGCACGAAGGGCAGGCGCGCACCGATGCCGAAGGGACCGAAGGACTGCAGCAGCGTGCCCAGCCCGCAGACCAGGAAGGTGGCGCTCATCAGCGCGACCATGACCTCGTCGCCGAAGCCCATCGCCTGGCCGACCAGGAAGACGGCGGTGATCGGCGCGGCGGCCATCACCAGCACGTGCTGGACGCCGAACAGCAGCATCTGGGGCAGCGGCAGCCGCCGGTCGACCGGCTCGGTACGGGACTCGCGCGAGCCGGTCGGCTCGGGAGAAATGCTCATGGGGGACATCCTCGGTTGTTGTTGTGGACGTGTCCCCAAGCTAGCGCCAGCCAACTGTACTGGTCCATAATAATGTTTCGCTCATATCGTTGCCAAAAAGGCAACGATCGACGCCAAGGGAGAGACCATGCAGCTGCTGCTGACCGGGTTGCGCTACTTCGAGGAGGTCGCCCGCCAGGGCTCGCTGCGAAAGGCGGCGGAGCGTCTTCACGTGGCCGCCTCGGCGGTGAACCGGCAGATTCTCAAGCTGGAGGACGAACTGGGGGTGCCGCTGTTCGAACGGCTGCCGCGGGGCCTGAGGCTGTCGCCGGCGGGAGAGCTGATGCTGGCCCAGATTCGCCAGTGGCAGCGCGACGAGCGTCAGCTGCTGGAAACCCTCGGCGACATTCGCGGCACCGGCTGTGCCGAGATCCGCATCGCCACCGTCGAGTCGCTCACCGACCAGGTGCTGCCGGAGCTGCTGGGCCAATTCAGCCAGCGCTTCCCGAGGGTTCGCTTCGCGCTGCACACGGGACTCACCGAGGAGATCCTCGAGCGTGTAGCCACCGGCGAGGCCGACATCGGCATCTGCATGAACCCTCCGCCGACCCGGCGTATCCGCTTCATCGAGTCGGTGGCGCTGCAGTTCGGCGTCGCCATGGCGCCGTCTCATCCGCTGGCGCAGGCCTCGGAGATCCGACTGGCGGAATGTGGTGCCTATCCGGCCATCCTGCCAGACGCCGAGATGTTCCGCGGCTCGACCCTGGAGCGGGCCCTGGCGCAGTCCGACGTGGAGCTGACCCCGCTGGCCGGCTGCAACCGGATCCTGGCGATCAAGTCGCTGGCCCGAGCGGGGCTCGGCCTGGCCTTCCTCAACGCCCTCGACGTGGCCCGGGAACTGGCCCACGGCGAGCTGGCGTTCCGCCCGCTGCGCGACCCGCGCGTCGACGGCGCGCGGCTGGTGCTGTGCAGCGCCGCCGGCCGTTCGCTGCCGATGGCCGCCGAGGTACTGGTGGAGTCGCTGAGCCAGGCGCTGCGCGACCTGGCCCCTCACGACTGAGTCGCCGAGGTCACCGAACCGACGAGGCCCGCGGCTATGCCGCGGGCCTCTCTCGAAGCGTTGGGGGGTGGGGCGCTCAGCCGTCGTCGGACAGGGGCGCGGCATCACTGGCGTTGCGGAATACGCCCAGGGTGCCCATGCGACGCCCGCGATCGTTGAGGAAGCTTTCGAGCACCACCACCGGCTCGCTGTCCTGGCGGGTGAACTCAAGCCGATCCGGCGCGGTGCGCGCCGACCGCCAGCCTTCGCCCAGGCACTGGCCGAGGGCCTCGCCGCCGGCCAAGAGCGCGCCGCGCGGGTCCTCGGTCGCCAGTGAACCGAAGCAAAGGTAGTGATCGGGGCGCCGGGACGCGGTGATCACGCAGGCGTCATGGAACGCCTGGGTGTCGGTCTGCCAGGTACGCGTCAGCGAGGTGGTCTCCAGGCGCCCCTTGATGTCCTCGAAGCCCGTCTCCGCACTCGTGATCGCCCGGTTCAGGGCGGCGCAGTCGAAGCGCTCCGCCGCCGTCTGCTCCGTGGCCTGGCTCGCGCAGCCGGCCAGCAGGGCCATTCCCGTCCCCAACAGCCATTTCCCTGCCATTGCTGCCATCCTCATCTCCTTTTTCCACATGGCACCGCGTGAACGGCTGCCTTCCAAGGCTCCATCAACACGATAGCATCGGCTCGCGCCGTCGTCCTCAATCCGGCAGCTGGATATCGAAGCGACGCTCCAGGGCGCGTCGACCCTTCGAGGTCAACCGGAGAGCTCTGCCATCGAGCTCACGCCTCACCCAGGCCCGGCCCATGGCATGGTCCAGCAAGGCCGCCCCCAGCGCGCCCGCCAGATGCGGACGACGCATGCTCCAGTCCATGCAGGGGCGGGCGAAGCGACGGCGGCGGGCGCGCACCGACCGCACGTCCACCCCCATGTCATGGAAGACTCTCTCCCCCTCTTCGCTCAGTCGGTAATCGCTCCCCGCCTCCGCGGCGGGTACCAGCCAGCCGGCCCCTAGGCAGGCATCGTGTAGCACCACCGCCAGCTCGCCGGCCATATGGTCGTAGCAGGTGCGCGCGAAGCACAGCCGGCGCGGCGTATTGGGGGCAAAGGAAGGGGCATCGCTCTGCCCGATCACCATCAGGCCCTCCAGCGCCTCGGCGACTCTCGGATCCTCCAGCGCATAGTAGCGATGACGCCCCTGAGGATATCGTCGCACCAATGCCAGCTCGGCGAGACGTGCCAGATGCGCGCTGGCCGTCGAAGGAGCGACTTCCGCGATCACCGCCAGCTCGGTGCTGGTCCGCGCATGGCCATCCATCAGTGCACACAGCATTCGGGCCCTGGCCGGTTCGGCGATCGCCGTCGCCACCCGGGAAAGTGCCATGCCCGACACGTCCGTCATAGTCTCCACATTTCGCTCCCGATCGAATCGTGGCCTGCGACAGGCACCGATACTGGGTCGGCATGCCATGCCAGGCCGCTGCCTGAACAACGCTATCGCCATCACGCCGAACACGCACAAGGAATATCCGATGCTTGCCCTCGAAGCCCCCAGCCATCCGGATCCCTATCCTTCCTACGCCCACCTGCGACGACGCGGCGGCCTTCTGTATCTCGCGGCACCGGACCTCTGGGTCGCCAGCGATGCGGCCACCGTCACCGAGGTCTTCGAGCAATCGGCCTGCCACGTGCGGCCACATCGGGAGCCGATCCCCAGCATGATCGCCGATGGCCCGGCCGGCGAACTCTTTGGCCGACTGATGAGGATGAATGAGGGTACCGCCCACCAGGCTCCTAGGCGGCGCCTGATGCCTCTTCTGCACGCCCTCGATGACGAAGAGATCGCCAGGCTGACCCGGCACCGCCTCGACGCAACGTCCGCTCCAGCTCCGTCTTACGCCATGTTCCGTGTGCCGCTCACGATCATTGCCGCCCTGCTAGGCTGCCCTCCGGAGCACGAAGCCTGGCTGGCCGAACGAACGTCGCGTTTCGTGGCTGGCTTGAATCCGCTCGGCCATACGGCCCAGCGAGACGCCGCCCACCAGGCCGCCGCAGACTTGATGGAGACAGTATCCGGCTTCGGGACACTGCCTTTAGGGTCGAACGATGCACTTGCCCCGGAGGTCCTGGTCGCCAACCTGATCGGCCTGCTGTCGCAGACTCATGACGCCACGGCTGGCTTGATCGGCAATGCCATGCTGGCCCTGAGGAAACGTCCAGCACTTCGCGAATCGCTAACCCACAGGCCCGAAGGGGTGGCCGACATGATCGAAGAGGTCGAGCGTCACGACCCGCCGGTGCACAGCACCAAGCGGTACGTCGAGGCGCCCTGCAGGTTGGGCGGCACGTGGCTGGAACCCGGCGAAACCGTACTGGTTCTGACCGCTTCCGCCAACCGCGATGCTGCCCTAGCCCAGGATGCCGATCGTTTTTGCCTCAACCGTCGCGAACGCGTCAGCTTCTCATTCGGGGCGGGACGCCATCGATGCCCGGGAAGACGACTGGCACTGACCATTGCTACCCATGTCGTCACCTGCCTGCTCGAGCGTCGCGACTACTTCAGCACCCTTCATCATCACGGCTATCTGCCATCGCAGCACAGCCGGATTCCCTGCCTCACCTCAACACAGGAGGAGCGCACATGATCGCCGTCATCTTCGAAGCCAGGCCCCATCCATCGCAGCGCCAGCACTACATGGACATCGCCGCCGAGCTCAAGCCGCAGCTGACCGACGTGGAGGGCTTCATCTCCATCGAACGCTTCCAGAGCCTGGCCGATCCCGATCGGCTGCTGTCACTGTCGTTCTGGCGCGACGAGGCGGCCGTGGCCGAGTGGCGCCGCCTGGAGGCCCACCGCGCGGCCCAACATGCAGGACGCCGCTCGGTGTTCGCCGACTACCGGCTGCGTATCGCCCGGGTCGAGCGCGACTACGGCCTGCACGACCGCGCCCAGGCCCCCGCGGACAGCCGCGAGGCTCACGAATAGCCGCGAGACACTCGCATGCTCCAGCGATCTCAGTGCGCCTCGTCCCAGTTGGCGCCGCTCTCGGCCTCGACGATCAGCGCCACGTCGAGCTCGGCGGCGGCCTGCATGCGCCGCTTCACCTCGGGGATGAAGGACTCGACGGCGTCCTCGGCAACCTCGAAAACCAGTTCGTCGTGGACCTGCATGACCATCATGGCGTCGATGTCGCCCTCGGCCAGCCAGCCGTCGACGTCGATCATGGCGCGCTTGATGACATCCGCCGCGGTGCCCTGCATGGGCGCGTTGATGGCCGTGCGCTCAGCGCCCTGGCGCCGAGCGCGGTTCTGGGAGTGGATCTCCGGCAGGTACAGGCGCCGGCCGAACACCGTCTCCACGAACCCATCCTCTGCCGCCTGTGAACGAATCCGCTCCATGTAGCGGGCCACGCCGGGGTAGCGGTCGAAGTAGCGGTCGATGTAGGTCTGCGCCTGGTTGCGCTCGATGTGCAACTGGCGCGAGAGCCCCCAGGCGCTCATGCCGTAGATCAGCCCGAAGTTGATCGCCTTGGCGCTGCGACGCTGCTCGCCGGAGACCTTGTCGAGGCCCACGCCGAACACCTCGGCGGCGGTGGCGGCGTGAATGTCGCGGCCCTCGGCGAAGGCCTCGAGCAGCCCCTTGTCACCCGAGAGGTGCGCCATGATACGCAGCTCGATCTGCGAGTAGTCGGCGGCGACGATACGATAGCCGGGCCGCGCCACGAAGGCCTGGCGGATCTTGCGTCCTTGCTCGGTGCGGATCGGAATGTTCTGCAGGTTGGGGTCGGAAGAGGACAGCCGCCCGGTGGCGGTGACCGCCTGATGGTAGCTGGTGTGCAGCCGGCCGGTGGCCTTGTTGACCAGCCGCGGCAGCTTGTCGGTGTAGGTGGAGCGCAGCTTGGAAAGGCCGCGATGCTCCATGATCACCTTGGGCAGCGGGTAGTCCAGCGCCAGCTCCTCGAGCACCGCCTCGGCGGTGGAGGGCGCACCCTTGGGCGTTTTCTTGATCACCGGAATCTTCTGTTCCTCGAACAGGATCTGGCCGAGCTGCTTGGGCGAGCCGAGGTTGAACTCGCGCCCGGCGAGCTCATAGGCCTTCTCCTCCAGCTCGCCGATGCGCTTGCCGAGCTCCTTGCTCTGGGTGTGCAGGCGTTCGGCGTCGAGCGCCACGCCGCCGCGTTCCATGCGCGACAGCACCCGGATCAGCGGCCGCTCGAGGGTATCGAGCACCTCGGCCAGGCGACCCTCGGCCTCGACCCGCGGGCGCAGCTCGCGGTGCAGGCGCAGGGTGATGTCGACGTCCTCGCAGGCATAGGGCGCTGCCTGCTCCAGGGCGACCTGGTTGAAGGTCAGCTGCTTGGCGCCCTTGCCGGCGATCTCCTCGAAGCTCACCGTCTTCTCGCCCAGGTACTTGAGCGCCAGCGAATCCATGTCGTGTCGGGTGGCGGTGGAGTCCAGCACGTAGGACTCGAGCATGGTGTCCTCGAGGGCGCCGGCCACCTCGATGCCGTGGCGCGCCAGCACCGAGATGTCGTACTTGAGGTTCTGGCCGATCTTGGCCTTGCCGGCGTCGATCCACAGCGGCGTCAGCGCCTCGAGCACAGACTTCCGGTCGAGCTGCGCAGGGGCGTCCAGGTAATCGTGGGCCAGCGGGATGTAGGCGGCCTCGCCCGGTTCGAGGGACAGCCCGACGCCGACGATCTCGGCCTCCATGTAGTCGAGGCTGGTGGTTTCCAGGTCGAAGCAGAACACTTCGGCGTCGTTCAGGCGCGCCAGCCAGGCGTCCAGCTCGGCCTGTTCGAGGATCACGCTGTCCTCGCGCTCGCCGCCGCGGCTGCTACCTTCATCCCCCTCGTCCACCGCCGCCTGACGGCCGCCGGACACATCATCGACGCCTTGATCCTTGCCCTCCAGCAGTTCGGACAGCCAGGCCTTGAACTCCAGGCGGCGATAGAGCTCGAGTAGCGCCTCACGGTCGGGATGGGCGATATCCAGGTCGTCGAGGCCCACCGGCAGCTCACAGTCGGTCTTGATGGTGGCCAGCTCGTAGGACAGGAAGGCCTGGTCGCGGTGCTCCTCGAGCTTCTTGGGCAGCGTCTTGGCACCGCGAAAGCCCAGCGTCTTGACCTTCTCAAGGTCCGCGTAGACGCTCTCGAGACCACCCTCCATGCCCTGCAGCAGCCCCAGGGCAGTCTTCTCGCCGACCCCGGCCACGCCGGGGATGTTGTCGACCTTGTCGCCCATCAGCGCCAGGAAGTCGATGATCAGCTCGGGCGGCAGGCCGAACTTCTCCTTCACGCCCGCCACGTCCAGGGTCTCGTCCTTCATAGTGTTGACCAGGGTGATGTGGGCGTTGACCAGTTGGGCCATGTCCTTGTCACCGGTGGAGATCACCGCGTCGCGGCCGGCCTCGGTGGCATGGCGCGCCAGGGTGCCGATGACGTCGTCGGCCTCCACGCCCTCGATGCACAGCAGCGGTAGCCCCAGCGCCCGCACGCAGTCGTGCAACGGCTGGACCTGGGCGCGCAGGTCATCCGGCATCGGCGGACGCTGCGCCTTGTATTCCTTGAACAGCTCGTCGCGAAAGGTCTTGCCCGGGGCATCGAACACCACCGCCATGGGGCTGTCGGGATAGTCCTTGATCAGCCGCTTGAGCATGTTGAGCACGCCCTTGATGGCGCCGGTGGGCTGCCCCTCCGAGGTAGTCAGTGGCGGCAGCGCGTGGAAGGCGCGGTACAGATAGGAAGAACCGTCGACGAGAACGATGGGGGTATCGGCCATGAATCGGCATCCCTTGCAGGCTGGGCGATGAAGTGTGTGACGAGGGCATCAGCGGTGGGCGAACCGCCGGTCCCTGATCCTGGCTGTTCATGATACGCATTGCCGGCACGATTTGCCGTGCAAAGCATGCATCAGCGGCCGCTCAAGGCATACACTGTGGGCAACCCCATGGTCAGGAGAACACCATGAACCTCATACGCTCCGCGCTGCTCGCGCCACTGGCCGGCCTGGCGCTGTTGACCGCCGGCCTGCCGGCCCTGGCCCAGTCCAGCACCGACGTCGAGCCGGACATCACCATCCGCCAGGAGGAGGATCGCACCATTCGCGAGTACCGGGTCAACGGCGCGCTCTACGCCATCGAGATCCAGCCCGCCGTGGGGCCCTCCTATTACCTGGTCGACCGCGACGGCGACGGCGACTTCGAGCGCCAGAACGGCCAGCGCATCGCCGTCCCCGAGTGGGTGCTCAAGCGCTTCTGACGACTGCCCCCGCTTCATGCGGGGCTACGGCCATCCGGTTCGTGCATCGCGCCGCCAAGCCGCTACAATAGGCGGCTTCGCATACCCGGGCGAGAGACACATGGCTGTATTCACACCGCTGACCGACTCTCAGGTCGAAGCGTTTCTGAGCCGCTTCGATGCCGGCTCCCTGGTCGCCTGCAAGGGCGTGCCCGCCGGCACCGAGAACAGCACCTTCTTCGTTACCACCGACCGTCGCGAGCTGGTGTTGACCCTGTTTGAGCAGGGCGAGCACGAGGAGCTGCCGTTCTTCGTCGAGCTGCTCGACTACCTGGACGAGCACCGCCTGCCGGTGCCCGGCCCGCTGCACGACCGTGACGGCATCGCCCTGCACAGCCTGGCCGGCAAGCCGGCGCTGCTGTTCCCGCGTCTGCCGGGCAAGCACCCCAAGGCCCCCAACCTGGCCCAGTGCCGGGCGCTGGGCGACGCCCTCGGGCGCATGCACAAGGTTTCGCGGCACTTCCCGGGCAACCGCCCCAACCCGCGTGACCTGCACTGGCTGCTGCCCATGCACCACAAGGTGATGGTCTACCTGTCGCCCGACGACCAGGCGCTGATGAAGGACGAGGTGGAGATCTACCAGGGCTTCTTCGAGGAATGCCCGGCGCTGCCCCAGGGGGCGATCCACGGCGACCTGTTCCGCGACAACACCCTGTTCGACGGCGACCGGCTCGGCGGGCTGATCGACTTCTACAACGGCTGCACCGGCGACCTGCTGTTCGACCTGGCCATCGTGATCAACGACTGGGCCAGCGACGACGACGGCCGGCTCGACCCGACGCGCTACGAGGCGATCCTCACCGCCTACCAGGCCCGCCGCCCGCTGGAGCGCGCCGAGCGCCAGGCCTGGCCGATGATGCTGCGCCTGACCGCGCTGCGCTACTGGCTGTCGCGGCTGCTGGTGGTCTACGTCGACCCACCGGCCCACGATCTCACGCCACATGACCCGGACGTTTTCCGCACCGTGCTCGAGCGGCGTATCGCCGACGGCGCCCTGCCCCTGCCCGAGGCCGGCCAATGAGCCTGGCGATGGGCAGCATGGTCGGGCCCGCCCATCGTGCCCGGCATACCTGGAACATCGACCAGTGGGGCAGCGGCTACTTCGACGTGGCCGACGACGGCCAGGCCCTGGTGCGCCCCCACGGCGGCGAGGACGATGGCCCCGCCCTCGCGCTCTCGCCGCTGGTCGCCAGGCTGCGCGAAGCCGGCCTGCGACTGCCGGTGCTGATCCGCTTCACCGATATCCTCCACGACCGTGTCGAGCAGCTTTGTGCCGCCTTCGACGGCGCCATGGGCGAGGAAGGCTTCGACGGCGGCTACACCGCGGTCTACCCGATCAAGGTCAACCAGCAGCGCCGGGTGGTCGAGGAGATCCTGGCCACCCAGGAGCGCGTCCGCGACCGGGTCGGCCTGGAGGCCGGCAGCAAGCCGGAACTGCTGGCGGTGCTGGCACTGTCCGGCGACGGCCCCTCGCTGATCGTCTGCAACGGTTACAAGGACCGCGAATACATCCGCCTGGCGCTGATGGGCGAGAAGCTCGGCCACCGCGTCTACCTGGTGGTGGAGAAGCTCTCCGAGCTGCCGCTGATCCTCGAGGAAGCCGACCGCCTCGGCGTCGCGCCGCGCATCGGCCTGCGCGCCCGGCTGGCCTCGGTGGGCAAGGGCAAGTGGCAGAACACCGGCGGCGAGAAGTCCAAGTTCGGCCTCACCGCCGGCCAGATCCAGGCGGTGGTCGAGCGCCTGCGCGAGGCCGACGCACTGGCCAGCCTGCAGCTGGTGCACTTCCACCTGGGCTCGCAGATCGCCAACATCAGCGACATCCAGCGCGGCCTGCGCGAGTGCGCCCGCTTCTACCAGAGCCTGGTGGCACTGGGCGCCCCGGTGGACACCGTGGACGTGGGCGGCGGGCTCGGCATCGACTACGAAGGCACCCGCTCGCGGAGCTTCTGCTCGATCAACTACTCGATGCGCGAGTACGCCCGCAACGTGGTGGCGGCCTTCGCCCAGGTGTGCGAGGCGGAGGGGCTGCCCCACCCGCACCTGATCAGCGAATCGGGCCGGGCGCTGACCGCCCACCACGCGGTGCTGGTCACCAACGTGATCGGCGAGGAGCGCCCCGACACCCAGGCGCCGCCGGCGCGGGTCCAGGGTGATCCCCAGGTCGCCGAGCTGTGGCGGGTCCACGACGCTCTGCAGGCCACCCAGGCCCCGCGCGGGCTGGTGGAGGCCTGGCACGACCTCGGCCAGGCCATCGTCGAGCTCCAGGATCGCTTCGTGATGGGCCTGGCCGGGCTCGAGGCCCGCGCCGAGGGCGAGGGCGTCTACACCGCCGCCTGCGCCCGGCTGCGCGAGCGCCTCGACCCACGCAACCGCGCCCATCGCGAGATCCACGACGAGCTCGCCGAGAAGCTCGCCGACAAGCTGTTCGTCAACTTCTCGCTGTTCCAGTCGGTGCCCGACGTCTGGGGCATCGACCAGATCTTCCCGGTGCTGCCGCTGTCGGGCCTCGACCGGCCGCCCTCGCGGCGCGCGGTGATCCAGGACATCACCTGCGACAGCGACGGGCGCATCGACGGCTACGTGGACGGCGAAGGCGTCGAGTCCACCCTACCGCTGCCCGAGTGGGACGACGATGAGGAGCGCCTGCTGGGCTTCTTCCTGGTCGGCGCCTATCAGGAGATCCTCGGCGACCTGCACAACCTGTTCGGCGACACCGACTCGGTGGACGCGGCCCTGGACGCCAACGGCGAGTGGTGCTTCGACCACGTGCGCCGCGGCGACCGGGTGGCCGACGTGCTGGGCTACGTGGACTTCGATGCCGAGGTGCTGCGCCGTCGGCTCGCCGACCAGCTCGCCGCCAGCGGCCTCGAGGCCGACGAGCAGGCGCGCTTCCTCGACGACCTGTCCGAGGGTCTCGAGGGCTACACCTACCTGGAGTGACACCATCGGCGCCACGGCGCCGATGGTCGACCGTCACTGACGGTTTTCCTGCATTAGGCCATAGTGAATAGCCGTGGCCTCCCGGGAAAGGGAGGCCACGCGGTGCCGGTCGCCGGCATTTTAATTTGCATCCTAATGATTTACCATGTAATAAACCCGAGATTCATGGCAAGGAGCTGGGATCATGATCATTCTCTCCCTCATTTTCTGGCTGGTAGGGCTGGCCCTACTGGGGGGTGGCCTATGGCTTATCACCCTCGACGGCAGCTGGTACTACGCCCTGTCCGGCATCGTGCTGATTGCGGTCGGGGCACTGACACGCTCGCGTCGCCCGGCCGCCCAGACGCTGTACGCCCTGTTCCTGGCGGCGACCGCCGCCTGGTCCCTGTGGGAGTCGGGCTATGACTGGTGGCCCCTGGCCACCCGACTCGGCCTGTTCCTGGTACTCGCCATTCCGCTGCTGTGGCCGGCCAAGCGCGGTGGCCGCACCGGCACCGCCGTGCTGCTGCCGGTGTGGGCGATCATCGGCGTGGGTCTGCTGGCCAGCCTGAGCGTCGACGCCCACCGCATCGACGGCGAGCTGAATCGCGAGGTGGTGGCCGAGAACGCCGACCTCGGCGCCAGCCCGCAGGACAGCTGGCACGCCTACGGGCGCAGCAACCTGGGACAGCGCTTCTCGCCGCTCGAGCAGATCACCCCCGAGAACGTTGGCGACCTGGAGCTGGCCTGGCAGTACCAGACCGGCGACGTCAAGGGTCCCGAGGACGTCGGCGAAACCACCTACGAGGCCACGCCGCTGAAGGTGGGCAAGTCGCTGTTCGTTTGCACCCCGCACAACTGGCTGATCGCGCTGGACGCCGACAGCGGCGAGGAGCAGTGGGTCTATGATGCCAAGGTACCGGCGGAGAGCTCGCGCCAGCACCAGACCTGCCGCGGCGTCTCCTACCTGCCGCCGGCCTCCGGCGACCCCGATGCCCTCGACGTGCTGGTGGCCGACGCCCCGGCCGAGAACCTGGACGCCATCCAGTGCGACGCCCAGCTGTTCCTGCCCACCTCCGATGCCCGCCTGCTGGCGCTGGATCCGGCGACCGGCGCGCGCTGCGCCAACTTCGCCGACAACGGCGAGCTGGACCTGATGCACAACATGCCGTTCAAGCAGGCCGGCTTCTACTACTCCACCTCGCCCCCCGTGGTCGCCGACGGCAAGGTCGTGGTCGCAGGCTCCGTCAACGACAACTACGCCGTCGAATCGCCCTCCGGCGTGATCCGCGCCTACGACGCCAAGACCGGCGAGCTGGTGTGGAACTGGGATGCCGGCAACCCGGACGACACGGCGCCGATTGCCGAGGGCGAGACCTATACCACCAGCTCCCCCAACAGCTGGTCGATCGCCAGCGCCGACGAGGAGTTGGGGCTGATCTACTTCCCGATGGGCAACCGCACCCCGGACCAGCTGGGCATGTACCGCAGCGAGGCCGAGGAGACGTATGCCAGCTCGGTGGTGGCGCTGAGCCTCGCGACCGGTCAGGTGGAATGGGTCCAGCAGTTCGTGCACCACGACCTGTGGGACATGGACACCCCGGCCCAGCCCAGCCTGCTCGACCTGGAGACCGACGAGGGCACCCAACCGGCGCTGGTCGTTCCCACCAAGCAGGGCGACGTCTACGTGCTGAACCGCGAGACCGGCGAGCCGATCCTGCCGATCTCCGAACAGCCGGCGCCCCAGGGCACCATCGAGGGCGACTACGCCGCCGAGACCCAGCCGATCTCGAGCCTGAGCTTCCGGCCGCCGACCCTGCGCGAGGCGGACATGTGGGGCGCCACGCCGTTCGACCAGCTGATGTGCCGCATCCAGTTCAAGTCGCTGCGCTACGAGGGTCAGTACACACCGCCCTCCGAGCAAGGCACCATCGTCTTCCCGGGCAACTTCGGGGTCTTCAACTGGGGCAGCATCGCCGTGGACCCGAGGCGCCAGGTGATGTTCGGCATGCCGCTGTACCTGGCCTTCACCTCTACCCTGGTGCCCAAGGAAGGCGCCGACCTGGGCGAAACCAACCAGGGCGAGCAGGGCCTCAACGAGAACGCCGGCGCTCCCTATGCGGTTGAAATGAAGCCCTTCCTGTCGCCGTTCGGCGTGCCCTGCCAGCAGCCGCCCTGGGGCTACGTGGCCGGCACCGACCTGCGCACCGGCGAGGTCGCCTGGCAGCACAAGAACGGCACCGTCGAGGACATGACCTCCCTGCCGCTGCCAATCAAGATGGGCGTGCCCGGCATCGGCGGCCCGGTGATCACCGAGAGCGGCGTGGCCTTCCTGGCCGCCAGCGTGGACGACTACCTGCGCGGCTACGACGTCAGCACCGGCGAGCAGCTGTGGGAAGCGCGCCTGCCGGCCGGCGGTCAGGCCACGCCAATGACCTACCTCAACAGCCAGGGCGAGCAGATGGTGGTCCTGGTGGCCGGCGGGCACGGCTCGATCGGCACCACCATCGGCGACTACGTGATGGCCTACAAGCTGCCCGGGCAGTAACGGCCAGGGGCGTTTCTTCGGAAGCGTCCTCACACGACAAGGCCCCCGCCGGCGCTGCCGGCGGGGGCCTTCGCGTATCTGGGCAAGGCGGGCCGCGTCAGTCGATCACTCGGGTGACGATCTCCAGCCCACCGGTCAGCGCCAGCTCGAGCTCGGCGCCGCGCGGCAGTTCGCCCACCCCAGCCGGGGTGCCGGTCAGCACCACGTCGCCGGGCTCGAGGGTGAAGTGGCGGCTCATCTCGGCCACCAACTCGGGCACCGGGAACAGCATGTCGGCACCGTGGCCGTGCTGACGCTCCTCGCCGTCCACCGCCAGGGTGAAGGCCAGGGCGCTCCAGTTAGGCACCTCGCTGAGCGGCAGGAAGGCCGACAGCGGGCAGGCGCCGTCGAAGCCCTTGGCCACCTCCCAAGGGTGTCCCTGCTCCTTGAGCCGGCCCTGGACGTCGCGCAGGGTCAGGTCCAGCGCCAGGCCGATGCCAACGATGCCACGCTCCGCCTCGGCGGCATCGGCGTCGGTCAGCGTCTCGCCCACCAGCAGCGCCAGCTCGGTCTCGAAATGCACCTCACCGCGAGCGAAGGGCGCGGCGATCGTCTCCTCCAGGCTCACGGCGCTGGTAGCCGGCTTGATGAACAGCAGCGGCTCGCTGGGCACCGGATTGTCGAGTTCCTTGGCATGGTCGGCATAGTTGCGGCCGACGCAGACGATCTTGCCCAGCGGCTGCGGGAAGGCCCGGCCATCGGTGAAGCGGGGTACGAAACGCATGACGACGTGACTCCTTTGCGGAACTGGCCCGGGCGCCTGTCGGGGCGAGGCTGGCAGCGTCGCCGACAGGCGTGGTCGGGGCACCTGGTGTCAGTCTACCCCCGGGTCGCGGTCGCGTCAGTCGTCAGACCTCCGGTGTCCACGCCTCGCCGGGCTCATGGGCCAGGAAGCGCGGGCGGCGCTTGGCGGCGGCGAAGGGCTCGACGCAGCGATTGTCGCGACGGTTGTAGACGAAGAAGACGTTGCTGCGCGGGTCCGGCGACATGTTGGCATTGGAGCCGTGCAGGGTGTTGCAGTCGAACAGCAGCAGGCCACCGGCGGCCCCGGTGGGCGCCTCGATGCCGTGGCGGTCGATCAGCCGCCGCAGCGCCTCGCGACTCGGCACGCCGAACTCTTGGGTCTTGAGCGACTGCTTGTGGTGATCCTCGGGGGTCTCGCCGAGGCAGGGCACGAACACCCGATGCGAGCCCGGCACCAGCATCAGCGGGCCGTTGAAGGTGTGGTTGTCGGTCAGCACGATGGAGGCGCTCACCGCGTGCATGGCCGGCATGCCGTCCTCGGCGTGCCAGGTCTCGAAGTCCGAGTGCCAGTTGAAGCCCTTGCCCTCGAAGCCGGGCTTGTAGTTGATGCGCGACTGATGGATGTAGGGCTCGCCGCCGAGGATCTGCCGGGCGCGCCCGGTCAGGCGCTCGTCTTCGGTCAGGCGGCCGAAGATGCGGGACAGGAAGTGCACGGCGAACAGCGAGCGAATCTCGTGGCCCCGGGGCTCGGTGATGCTGAAGTCGCGCTCGCGATAGGCGTCGTGCTCCAGCAGCCACCTGAGCTCCCGACGCAGCTCTTCGAGCTCGTCTCCCGCGAGGAAGTCGGGCTCGAAGAGAAAGCCCTGGCGCTCGAACGCATCGAGCTGCGCCGGGGAGAGTGGCCCCTCCCGGTCGCGCCCCTTGATCACCGGCTCCTGACGATTGAGCCAGGGCAGATCGAGAGGCTCGGCCAGGCGGGTGGGATAGGGATCCTCGCCGGGCAGCGGAGCGCTGCGCACTCGACTCTGGGGGTCCGGGGAATCGACGATGTCGAACCGGGTCGTCTGTTTCATCGGTCGGTCGGACGATGTCTGCACTGACATCCACTACCTCCTTTGCAGTCGGAAGGGTTTCAGATTCGAGCTCGTTACCGACGGCGATCGGCCGCACGGCGGGGCCACAGGGGGCCCGCGTCGGGAATGTGGCGATGCCCCTGCGGTCTTTCAAGGGCCGGATGTCCAGGCACGACGCTAGAGTGCCCGGCAAGCAGGGAGCGCGGCCATGGGGCCGGGCTGCTGCAGGTCCGAGTGGGAGCGCGGCGGTGCCGCGTCAGGCGGGATGGGGTGGCGACGCCCCGGGATCTTGCCGCGTCCCGGGGCGACCGTCGGAGAGCAGGCGAGGCGCCTACTCGGCGCTCGCCAGCAGGCTGGCGTTACCGCCCGCGGCGGTGGTGTCGATGCACAGGTGGCGCTCCACCACATAGCGCGTCGGGGCGATGACCTGAGTCTCCAGCTGGACGATGGGGCCGTCGCGCTCGGCGAGCGCGAGGCGCAGCTCCCGGGTCCAGTCGCCGGCCCCGGCGGCGGCCACGGCCACGATGCCCTTCAGGGCGGTGAGCGTCTCGGCGGCCACGGTGCCATCGAGGGCGGCGACCGGCGCCCCGGCCGCGCTCAGCGAGCGCACGTCGCCGTCCGCACCGGGGGCGACGATCAGCGCCGGACAGCCCGCGCCCAGCGCCTGCGCCGCCTGGGCGATGGCGATCTCGAGGGTCGGCCCCAGGCACAGCACCGGCCCCTTGGGATACTGCGCCAGCCGGTTGCTCTCCCCCGTCGGCCCCGGCAGCGTCTGCGGGGTCATGTCCAGGGCCGCGGTCTCGGCGAGCGCCTTGCGAATCACTCCGCGGCGCCCGGAGAGCGCCTTGCGCAGCACCTCGACCCGGTCGGGCCGCGCCGCCCAGTTGCGCGCGTCGAGGCCGTCGAGCGCCGCCTGGAGCGCGTCGAGGGACACGGCCTCGCCCTGGGGCGCGTCAAACTGCTCGACGGCGGCGGTGCGCCGGAAGCGCGGCACGTAGAGCGGGCCGCCGGCCTTGGGGCCGGTGCCCGACAGCCCCTCGCCGCCGAAGGGCTGCGAGCCGACGATGGCGCCGATCTGGTTGCGGTTGACGTAGATGTTGCCGACGTGGACCCGCTCGACGATCTGCTGCACGCGGTCGTCGATGCGGGTGTGCAGGCCGAAGGTCAGCCCGTAGCCCTTGGCGTTGATCGCATCGACCACCTTGTCGATGTCGCGCGCCTTGAAGGTGGCCACGTGCAGCACCGGACCGAAGATCTCGCGCTCCAGATCCTCGATGCCGCCGACCTCGACCACCGCCGGGGTGACGAAGGTGCCGCCGTCCGGGGCGGGCAGCGTCTTGAGCACCTTGCCGGCTTTTGCCTGCGCCGCCACGTAGCCGGCGATGTCGGCCTGGGCCTCGGCGTCGATCACCGGCGAGACGTCGGTGTCGGTGTTCCAGGGGTCGCCGATGGAGAGCGCGTCCATGGCGCCGTCGAGCATCGTCAGCAGCCGCTCCCGCGCCTCCTCCTGGACGTACAGCATGCGCAGCGCCGAGCAGCGCTGGCCGGCCGACTGGAAGGAAGAGATCAGGATGTCACGCACCGCCTGCTCGGTCAGCGCGCTCGAGTCCACGATCATGGCGTTGAGCCCGCCGGTCTCGGCGATCAGCGTCGCCTCCGGGCCGGCGTTCTTGGCCAGCGCCCGGTGGATGAGCTGTGCCACCTCGGTCGAGCCGGTGAAGCAGACCCCGGCGATGCGCGGGTCGCTGGTCAGCGGCCCGCCCACCGTGGGACCGTCGCCGGGCAGCAGCTGCAGCGCCGCCTCCGGCAGGCCGGCCTCGCGCATCAGCTCGACGGCGCGGGCGGCGATCAGCGGCGTCTGCTCGGCGGGCTTGGCGAGCACCGCGTTGCCCGCCGACAGCGCCGCGGCGATCTGGCCGGTGAAGATGGCCAGCGGGAAGTTCCAGGGGCTGATGCACACGAAGACGCCGCGCGCCTCGCCCGGCTCCTCGGCCTCCAGCCGCTCGCACTCGCAGGCGTAGTAGCGCAGGAAGTCCACCGCCTCGCGCACCTCGGCGATGCCGTCGAGGATCATCTTGCCGGCCTCGCGGGTGGCGATCACCGTCAGCTCGGCCATGTGTTCCTCATAAAGGTCAGCGGTGCGGCGCAGCACCTCTGCACGCTCGGCCGCCGGCCGGGCCGACCAGTCGCGGTAGCCGTCCTCGGCGGCGTCCAGCGCCGCCGCCACTTCCTCGGCAGTCGCCTCGAACACCTGGCCGACCACCCGCGAACCGTCGGCCGGCGACAGCGCATCCCGCGCCGTGCCCTGGGGCGCGGGACCGCCGACCAGCATCGGCGCCGCGGTCCAGGTGGCGTCGGCGAACGCCTCGCGCGCCGACAGCAGCGGCAGGATCGAGGCCGGCTCGTTGATCCGGTAGCCGCGAGAATTCTTGCGCTCGGGGGCGAACAGCTCGCCGGGACGGCGAATCGACGGATTGGCGATGGCGTCGCCCAGGCGCTCGAATCCGGCCACCGGGTCCTTCGCTACCTCGCTGGCGGGAATCGAGGTGTCCACCACCTGGTTGACGAAGGACGAGTTGGCGCCGTTCTCCAGCAGGCGGCGCACCAGGTAGGCCAGCAGGTCGCGGTGGGCGCCGACCGGAGCGTAGATGCGGCAGTGGGTGCCCTCCGACTGCTTGACGATATGATGCAGCGATTCGCCCATGCCATGCAGGCGCTGGAACTCATAGCTGTCCTTGTCGTCGCCGGCCATCGCGACCACCGCCGCGCAGGTGTGGGCGTTATGGGTGGCGAACTGCGGGTAGATGCGGTCGCGCCGCTCGAGCAGCATGCGCGCGCAGGCCATGTAGCTGACGTCGGTGTTGACCTTGCGGGTGAACACCGGGAAGGTCTCGACGCCCATCTCCTGGGCCAGCTTGATCTCGGTGTCCCAGTAGGCGCCCTTCACCAGCCGCACCATGATCTTGCGGTCGTGGCGCTCGGCCATGTCGTAGAGCGCCTCGATCACCGGGGCGGCGCGCCGCCCGTAGGCCTGCACCACGATGCCGAAGCCGTCCCAGCCGGCCAGCTCAGGGTCCGCCAGCAGTGCCTCGATGACGTCGAGGGACAGGTCCAGCCGGTCCTGCTCCTCGGCGTCGATGTTGAAGCCGATGTTGGCCTTGGCCGCCTGGCGGACCAGTTCCCGGGCCCGCGGCACCAGATCGCGCATCACCGTCTCGCGGTGGGTGGTCTCGTAGCGCGGGTGCAGCGCCGAGAGCTTCACCGAGATGCCGGGGCTGCCGCGCACGTCGCCCTTGGCCTGCTTGGCGATGGCGGCGATCGCCTGGGCATAGGCCTGGTGGTAGCGCAGCGCGTCGTCGTCGGTGCGCGCCGCCTCGCCCAGCATGTCGTAGGAGTAGGTGTAGCCCTGCTTCTCGAGCTCGCGGGCGTTCTTCATGCCCTCCTCGATGGTCTGGCCGAGCACGAACTGGCGGCCGAGAATCTTCATCGACCGGCCCACCGCAGTGCGCACCACCGGCTCGCCCATCCGGCGCACCAGCCCGCGCAGCGCGCGCACCGGGCCCTTAGGATCCTTTTCCAGCACGTTGCCGGTCAGCATCAGCGCCCAGGTCGAGGCGTTGACCATCGACGAGGACGACTTGCCCAGGTGGGCGCCCCAGTCGGACGGCTCGATCTTGTCGTGAATGAGATCGTCGATGGTCTCGGCATCGGGCACCCGCAGCAGCGCCTCGGCCAGGCACATCAGGCCGACGCCCTCGGCGGTGGAGAGGCCATATTCGGCCAGGAACGCCTCCATCATGCTGGGCGAGGTCTCCTTGCGCACCCGCGTCACGTAGTTGGCCCCGGCCTCGGCCACCTGGCGGCGCTGTTCCTGCGTGAGCTCGATGCGCTCGACCAGCCCGCGCAGCATCTCCGCCTCGTCGACGTTGTAGTGGGCGCGGATGCGCGAGCGCGTCTCGCTCACGGCATCGTGCGAATGAAGATTGGCTTCGTTCATGGTCGATCTCCTAGCGACGCACAGCGCATCGCCGATATTAAGGCTCGGATGGCGTCGTCGTTGTCGAAAGTCACTCATCTAGCGTAGGCGCCCGAGCGCGGGTTGTGCCCGGCGAGGTCGCCAACGCGCGACGGACGGTCGCGGCGGCGCCTTCAGGCTCCGCCGCGGCAGGCTTCGCGCGGCGCGCTCCTGCGCCCCGCGAAGCGAGTCACTCGGAAGGGCGCGAGGTCGAGGACCGGGGGCTCGCCGGCCAGGCGGGCGGCCAGCAGCTCGGCGGTGATCGCCGCCTGGGTCAGCCCCAGGTGCTGGTGGCCGAAGGCGAAGGCCACCGCCGGATGGTCCGGGTGGACGTCGATCACCGGCAGCGAATCCGGCAGCGTCGGGCGAAAGCCCATCCACTCCTCGGCGCCGTCGCCGAACCCGGTGGGATCGCGCAGCAGCGCCGCAGCATGCCGGCGAAGCGAAGCATAGCGACGCGCCCGGGGCGGTAGCGCCAGCCCGCCGAGCTCGGTGAAGCCGACGATGCGCAGCCCGCAGCTCATGGGGGTCAGCACGCAGCGGCGCTCCGCCGAGCCCACCGGCCGACTCAGCGCCCGGCCGTGCCCGGGCAGCGTCAGGTGGTAGCCGCGCTCCGTCTCCAGCGGGATCGACAGGCCGAGCCCGGCCGCCAGGCGATGGCTCCAGGCACCGGCGGCGACCACCGCGCGCTCGGCGTCCCGCACGCCGTCGTCGGTGTGCAGCCGCACGCCATCGCCCTGGGGCGCCAGTCGATTCACCCCGGTCCGATGCAGCTCGCCGCCGCGGGCCTCGAAGGCCTCGGCCAGCCGGCGCACCAGGGCATATGGATCGCGCACCTGATGAGCACCGGGAAAATACAGGCCGTGGCTGAGCATGCCGGAGAGCCCCGGCTCGAGGGCGCGAAGCTCGGCCGCCTCGAGCCATTCCACCTCATGCCCCCAGCGGCGAAGAGCGTCCATCCGCGCCCGGGCGTCGGCGCGCCCGCGCGCGGAGGCCCACACCTGCAGGTAGCCCGAGGCCACCAGCTCGTGCTCGGCGCCGATGTCGGCCAGGCAGCGACGCCAGGCATCCACCGCGGCGCCGTTCAGGGACGCCAGGGCCCGGCGCCCGCTTTCCACCTGACCCGGCCGGGCGGCGGCCAGGAAGCGTGCCAGCCAGGGAGCCAGCCGCGGCAGGTAGCGGGCCGGCAGCGCCAGGGCACCGTGGGGATCGAACCACAGCCGCGGCGCCTGGCGAAGGCTCACCGGGCTGGCCAGCGGATCAATCAGCTCGGTGGCCAGGAAGCCGGCGTTGCCGTAGGAGGCGCCCTCCCCCGGCCCCTTGGGATCGAACACGCTGACCGCATGCCCACGGCGTTGCAGGGCCAGGGCGGCGGTCATGCCGACCACCCCGGCACCGATCACCGCAATGCGGCTCATGCCCGCTCCCCTGCCGTCGGAGCGTCGCCCTCGGCGCGCCTGGAGAACCAGCCGAGCTGGGCGTAGAGAATGCCGAACAGCGGCGACAGCCAGCAGGCGAAAGCCAGGGGGATGTACAGCAAGGCGCTGAAGTCGCCGGCGCTCACGGTCAGCCCCAGGGCACCGATCACGAAGGCGCCGCCCGCGTTCCAGGGCACCAGCGGCGAGACCAGGGTGCCGCCCTCCTCGATGGCCCGGGACAGGTTGAGGCGCGAATAGCCCAGCTCATCGTAGGCCGGCTTGTACATGCGTCCCGGCAGGGCGATCGACAGGTAGACGTCGCCGGACACCACGTTGGTGGCGATGGAGGTCAGGATGGCGCTGGTCTGCAGCCCGCGAAAGCCCTTGAGGCGCTTCATGATGGCACCGACGATGGCCTCCAGGCAGCGGGTGCGCTCGAGCGCGCCGCCGTAGGCCAGGGCGAACATCATCAGCGTCACCACCCAGGTCATCGAGGTCACGCCGCCGCGGTTGAGCAGGCTGTCCAGGGTCTCGCTGCCGGTGGCGACGCTGAAACCGCTGTGGGCGAAGGTCAGGGCATCGTGCACGCTCGCCCCCTGGGTGAGGATGGCCACGCCGCCGCCCAGCATCACCCCGGTGAACAGCGCCGGAATCGGCGCCACCTTGAAGAACGCCAGGCCGATGACCACCACCAGCGGCAGCAGCTGCCAGGGGCCCATCACGAAGTTGTCGGCCAGGCCCTGCTTGATGGCGTCGATCCGCGTCAGGGTATCGGTCCCGCCGCCGCCGTCGGCCCCGCCGACCACGGCATACACCGCCAGCGCGATCAGCATCGCCGGCACGGTGGTGGGCATCATGTTGCGGATGTGGTCGAAGATGTTGGTCTCTGTGACCGCCGGCGACAGGTTGGTGGTGTCGGAGAGCGGCGAGATCTTGTCGCCGAAGAAGGCGCCGGAGACCACCGCCCCGGCGGTCCAGTAAAGCGGCACGCCGAAGGCGTCGCCGATGCCCATCAGCGCCAGGCCCACGGTGCCGACGGTGGTCCAGGAGGAGCCGATCGACAGCGATACCATCGAGCACATCAGCATGGCCGCGGCCAGGAACCAGCTCGGATCGATCATCTCCAGACCCAGGTAGATCAGCATCGGCACGGTGCCGCTGGCGATCCAGGTGCCCACCAGCATGCCGACGATGATCAGGGTGGCGATGGAGGGCATCGCCACGTGCAGCACCTGGAAGGCACCGGACTCGATGTCCTTCCAGCGATAGCCTTGCAGCCAACCAACCAGGGCGGTGATGCCGAAGCCGATGGCCAGCGGAATGTGCGGGGTGAAGTCGTCGTAATAGAAGATCTGCACGCCCAGCAGGGCGATGGTCAGCACCACCGGGATCAGCGCCAGCGGCAGGCGCGGCACCGGGATGACCGGGGTCGAATAGTCTTGCATCTTGAAGGCTCCCCGGGCGGGACGGGCCCGCCCTTCTTTGTCGTTGTCATCGTGTCGCAGGAGGCGAGGCTTGTCGGGTCAGTCGCGGCAGCGCTCGTAGGCCAGGATGGCGGCGGCCAGGTCTTCCACCGAGGCGCCCACCGACTTGAAGACGGTGATTGCACGCTCGGCATCGGCCAGCGCCACGCGGCCCGGGTGTCGCCCGCCGCACAGGTCGCGGAAGTCGGCGAGGATGTCGCCCTCGCCGATCACGCCGCTGGCGATCGGGTCGATCAGGTCGCCGGTCTCGCTCAGCGCGCCCTCGCGGGTGTCGACGAACACCGCGCCGCGGCGCATCACCTCGTCGTCGGCCTCGCGCATGAAGGGCGTGAAGCTGCCGACCAGGTCCAGGTGGGTGCCCGGCGTCAGCCACTCGCCGTGGATCAGCGGCTCGGGGCTCAGGGTGGCGCAGCTGATGATATCGGCCCGCCCGGCGGCCTCGGCCAGGCCATCCGCCGGCACCGCCTGGGCGTCCAGGCCCTCGTCGCGCAGCTCCGCGGCCAGGGCCTGGGCGCCGGCCTCGTGGATGTCCCATATTCGCACCCGCTCGATGGGGCGTACGGCGCGGTGCGCCGGGATCAGCCGGCGGCCCATGCGCCCGGCACCCACCATCAGCAGCTCGCGGCTGTCCTCGCGGGCCAGATAGCGGGCGGCCAGCGCCGACGCCGCAGCGGTGCGCCGGGCGGTCAGCTCGTTGGCCTCGAACTGGGCCAGGTGGTGGCCGGTGCGGGCGCAGCTCAGCAGGTAGTGGCCGGTCAGGCCCGGCTGGCCGCGACCGCTGTTGCCGGGGAAGACGTTGACCTGCTTGACGCCGAGATACTGGCCCTCGATCCAGGCCGGCATCAGCAGCAGGGTGGCGTCCGGATCGCCCGGCACGTGCAGGTGATGATGATGGCGCACCGGCGAATGCACGGTACGGGTGAAGATATCGTCCAGCGCTTCCACCAGCGCGCCCCAGGGCAGGCTGGTGGTAACTTGTTCGGCGTCGAGATACATGTCAGCCTCTTTTCAACGGTGCCCGGGCCAGTCTATGGGCCCCCGCCGACGGGCTCTTTGCCCTACCTCCGCAATCGTTGTTCCAGGCTCTGCACTACGCCGGTCCCGAGGAGGACGAAATGTCACAGACCCAGGCCCACTGCAACCGCATCGCCCGCAGCTCCGGCGAGCACTGCCACGACTACCCCCAGCTGATGCTGGGCTGGCGCGGCGCCATGGACTACGAGTTCAGCCGCGGCAGCGAACGCCTGGCGCTGGGCCGGGCGGCGATCCTGCCGGTGGGCGAGACGCACCGCTACCTGGGGCGCGGCGACGACAGCGAAGTGCTGGTGATCGACCTCGACCGCGACGATCCCTGCCTGGCCGCCCTGGAGCAGAGCTGTGAGCTGACGCTGCGCGAATCGCTGTTCGCCGAGCCGCGGGCGCTCACCCTGCCGCCGACGCTGATGCCGATGGTCGACTACGCCACCGCCCAGCTGCGCGGCCGGCACACGCCGCAGCAGGCGGCGCTGATCAACCACCAGCTGGCGCTGCTGTTCGTCAGCCAGTTCAGCCAGCTGCTCGGCGAGGAGGACCCGGGCGCCCGGCGGCGCGAACGCCTGCCCGCCGCGGCCCTCGACGCCTTCATCGACGAACGCTTGGACCTGCCGCCAGACAACCAGGCGCTGGCCGAGGCCATGCACCTCGGCCAGAGCCAGCTGCACCTGCTCTGCCAGCGCCAGTTCGGCGTGACCCCGCAGCAGTACGTGCTCACGCGCCGCCTGCAGTGGGCCCGCTACTGGCTATGCCAGACCGCGCGCCCGGTCGGCGAGATCGCCCTCGACCTGGGCTTCGCCGACGTCTCGACCTTTTCGCGGGCCTTCCGCCGCCGCACCGGCCGCTCGCCCAGCGAGGAACGCCGCCAGGGCGCCGTTACCGGCGCGCCCTGACGGTCCGCCAATCGAATCGCGGGGGATATCCCGGAGGGAAAGTGGGTGTGGATAAAGTAAGCCGCCTCGATGGGCGGCTTTTCAGAAAGCTGTGGTTGTCTACAAATAACACAGGCTGTCGAAGCCATAGCGAGTTACAAGATTCTCCCAAAGTAGGTCGCTGCTGCTCACTGCTCGAAATATCAATGGCTTAGCATCCCCTCCAGAGCCGCCAATGCACGTTGTGACATCCCTCCGTAGATACAATGTGGACACCGGGCGCCCAGGTCCTCCGGCGTGTGCTACGTTTTCTTAGATCTACGTAACCTACTCGGTGATCAGGGATGATCAAGCCTACCTTCCTCTTGCTCATTGTGGCTCTGCTGCCATCGTCTGCCAACGCTCAGGTCTATAAGTGCGAGATCGGCGACTCCACGGTTTATCAGGACGAGCCCTGCCCTGGTGCTGAGGTGACCATGACACTCGATAACGTCATGACTTATGAGGCGCCGGACCTTCACGAGCTGCGGCGTACTCTCCCTACTCCGCCCGACCGCTCCCAATCCTTAAACTCCAGCCAATCCAGTCTAGAGCGACGCAATGAAAGGGTCCAAGCCCAAGCTAGAGGTGAGATTGTCCCCGGAATGACAGAGGGACAGCTCTACGCGATGCTTGGCCAGCCCAGCTCTAGAAGAGATATCAGACTCTCTAATGGTGAGAGCTGTGAACGCTGGTCGTGGGTTAACCCTCGTTTCGCTGAAAGAAATTTCTATAGCGCTAGAATTTGTGACGGAGCGGTAGTTCGCCAGCCAACATTCGAAAACTTGGCAAAAGATCAATGAAACACGCCCTCGAGCTTATAATCCATACCCATAGCCAAAGAAAAGAATGCAATAAACGCCAATACGCAGTACACAAACCTCAGCTTGTCCCTATAAGAAAGAGAAGAATTTTCAAAGCTCTTCCTCTCCTCCACCAAGACTTTCTCCATTAAGTCTTGGAGTGCCACGATAGATATTTCAAGCATATCTTCTGGCCCAACCTTATCTTCTTTCAGGGCACGATCAACAACACCTTCCATTGCATCACTCATTTTCTCAGAAAGGCTATAAACACCGCCAACAATATTGGCCTCTTTAGTTAAAACCTGACTTTTCATAACATTGCAGCAATAATCAACCGTATTAAGCATTTTGATTGTATTATTATACTCTGCTTTCAAGCAAGCTCTTGCACTTATAAGTTCTTCTTTCGCACCCCTAAGAAGGCTTGAGGATCCTGACAACCTTTCCCTTGCGTTATCTAGAGCGTACCTTTTAATCTTTTCCTTGCCACCAAAACTTCTGCTCACCAAAGCTTCGGCATAAACATCTTCTTTAAGCTCATAGTCACTCATAGCCTCTTTATTTTCTAACTCCAAGCCCTCAAGCTTTTTCCAAGAGTTCTCATACTCAGCCAAACGTGACTCAAAATTACCAATTGAATCAATATACGCAAAAACACTCCTCTCTAAATCCTTTTTGTCTGAGGCCCTTTCTTCCCTAAGCCTTGACTCTTTTATGGTCTCTACAGACATATATGCAATAGATGCTGCAACCCCTGCCCCAAGCACAACCCCCACGCTTGATATATCTAAAACATCATACTTATTTAAAACATAACCAGTCACGAATGCGGCAACAGCAGCGCTCCCAGCGCAGCATATTTCCTTCCTGCTGCAGTGTTTAAAGAAGGCCCTGTACTTTATACTTTTGTGTGCAATCAGCCAAAATATAAACAGGCCATACACTAAAATATAGACAATAGAGACGCTGCTATACATTAAAAAACTCGCAATTGATTTATGCCTGCCGCCCTGGTACCACCTCGCCGCAGCCTTCCTGGCTAGTCGGTATCCGTCCCTGTCTGCTTGAGCGTCTTCCAGCGGCACGCCATCGCTCGGAGGAAAGGCGAGGCTTTCTTCGGAGCCTACCATATCGAAACGCCGAGGATAGAGAGCGTGGTCCATGGCATGGCCCGCCGCCTCGCTGGACGCCTTCTGCCGGTGTTGGGCGGCCAGCCCCCAGCGTAGGCCGCGGATCCGGTATCGGCCTTCACGTCGTCATATGCCTGCAACATGACGGGGCTAAGGTGGCTTCGTGACGAGGCGACTCGTGACGGGGGAATGGGAAGTCCATACAGATGCGAGGTTGGCCCGCCAATTGGCGGGCCTTTTTTATATTCGCCGTCGATGATCCGCCACATGAAGGGGATGGCTCAGCGAACGCAGCGCCTGGCGCTTTCTCCAGGATAGGGCCATGCCGCGCTACCCCTCTCCGGCCTTGAACCCGCGCGCTTGCGATTGCTTCCGGGAGCCTTTCGCTGTGATGGGCGCGGCGATACATCCTGTGGACTCGGCCGATAGGCTGATGACTTGAGCGCGAACAGCCGTCGCCGATTGCTGCATTTTCTGGACTCGCAGTGCCAGGGGGATGGGTAGGCTTTGGAGACTTACCTGGCTCCCCGCTTGCGTAAGTACTTGAAGGCCCGTCCGTCCCGTCGGGTCTTTTTTATGCCTGTGGATGGCGATAACAAGGGAGCGTGGACACTTTCTGGACACCCACAAAAAAACCGCCTCCACTGGGCGGTTTGATTGACGCTCTAACGTATTGATGGCAAAGCACTTTAAATGGTGCCGGCACCAGGAGTCGAACCCGGGACCTACTGATTACAAGTCAGTTGCTCTACCAACTGAGCTATGCCGGCAACGGCGCTTGCTATCAAACGAGGAGGCATTACAGCCTCCTGAGCGAGAAAAACCGTGAACCTTCGTTCACGGCTTCTCGAAAACTTATGTTGGCGTGGCTGGGGTAGCAGGATTCGAACCTGCGCATGCCGATACCAAAAACCGGTGCCTTACCGCTTGGCTATACCCCAACGTGGTGGCCAGAGACGGAATCGAACCGCCGACACGGGGATTTTCAATCCCCTGCTCTACCGACTGAGCTATCTGGCCCTCGCCAACGGTGCGTATTAAACCCTAATGGCCCGCTGGCGTCAACCCTTTTCGTTTCAGAACCTTGGGAGAGGCCGGCGGGTCTCGTGGCGACTATTGCCCGGGCGGCACATAGCCTTCTGCCTGGTCGGTCTGCTCGTTGTCGAGGAAGCGTTCGAGCTGCTGCATCAGGTACTCGCGAGCCTCGGGCTCCAGCATGTTGAGATGCTTCTCGTTGATCAGGCGAGTCTGCAGGGCCTGCCACTCCTCCCAGGCGCGCTTGGAGACGCTGGCCTGGATCTCCTGGCCTTTCTTGCCGGGAAGCGGCGGAAACGGCAAGGCCTCCAGCTCTTGCTGGTACTTGCGGCAGAAGACGGTCTGGCTCATCGGTGATGGCTCCTGGATGACGAAAGTTAAGGGGCGTCCTGGACGCTCAGGGTGAAGGGGCGCAGCGCTTCCAGCAAGCCTTTCACCGGAGCGGCCAGGCCAATGCTGTCCGGGTCGGCGGGATCAAACCAGCGCCGCGCCTCGCCCACGGCATCGAGGCGACCCACCCGCGCCGGCTGAGGCGTGATCTCGAGGCGGAAGTGGCTGAACACGTGAGTGAAGGCCTCCCACGGTGCCTCCAGGCTCGCCCCAGGGGCGTGCTGGTCGAGCCAGGCCTTCAGGTCGCCCGATGCCTCGAACTGCGGCAGGCTCCACAGGCCACCCCACAGGCCGCTGGAGGGGCGCTGCTCGAGCAGCACCCGCCCCGCCTCGTCCTGCAGCAGCAGCATGGTGGTGGTGCGGGTGGGAATGGCCTTCTTGGGTTTGGATTCCGGAAAGCGCTTCTGCTCGCCGCGCGCCCGGGCCACGCAGACGTCGCCGAAAGGGCAGCGCTCACAGTCGGGCTGGCCGCGACGGCACAGGGTGGCACCGAGGTCCATCATCGCCTGGGTGAAGTCGACCACCCGGCGTTCGGGCGTGTAGTGCTCGGCCAAGACCCACAGCTCGCGCTCCACCGCGGGGCGCCCCGGCCAGCCCTCCACGGCGTGCAGACGAGTGAGCACTCGCTTGACGTTGCCGTCGAGGATCACCGCTCGCTCGCCGGTGCTCTGGGCGATGATCGCCCCGGCGGTGGAACGGCCGATGCCGGGCAGCGCGGCCATGGCGTCGAGGCTGTGCACCGGGAAGTCGCCGTCGTGCTCGTCCACCACCGCCCGGGCGGCCTTGTGCAGGTTGCGCCCGCGGGCGTAGTAGCCGAGCCCGGTCCATAGGTGCAGCACTTCGTCCTGGGACGCCGCCGCCAGGTCATGGACGTTCGGAAACCGAGCCATGAAGCGTTCGAAATAGGGGATCACGGTGGCGACCTGGGTCTGCTGCAGCATGATCTCCGATACCCACACTCGGTAGGGGGTACGATCGTGCTGCCAGGGCAGGTCATGGCGACCGTGAACATCGAACCAGTCGAGCAGGCGATACTGGAAGGTTTCGGGGGGCAGGATGGCGGGGATCGTCTCCGTCATGGGCATTCTCGGCACGAAAAAAAGCGCCGACGCGAGGGTCGGCGCAGGACTGGCTATTGCTTGCTCACTTGAACAGACCTTCGAGGGTGTCACGAAGTTCCCGACGGGAATCCTCGCCGATGCGTTCATCGAGTTTTTTCACCGCGTCGCCGAGGCTGTCGCGCAGTTCCTCGTCGGCGCGTCGGGTGGCCTCGCGACGCAGCAAGTCGCCCAGGGTGGACTGGAAAGCCTCGCGGTCGAAGCGGCACCACTCGGCGCTGTCGCCGCCGAGCTGGCCTTCGCAGCGCACCGGGATAGGCACGTCGACCAGCCGCGGATTGACCTCGCAGGCGGCATCCACGTTCTCGCCGGTGAAGCGAGCGTTGGCACGCAGGTCGAAGCGTTCGCTGGTCAGGTCGAACTGGCCATTGCCGCCCAGGGCGATGCCCGGCAGCGTCAGGGCCAGGTCGTCGCTCTCGGCCACGCCGTCGCGTATGCGGAAGCCAGCCTCGGCGCGCTGGAAGCGGGTATCGGCGGCCCAGTCGCGGCTAGTGCTGTCGCCTTCCAGGCGCGCCGCGGTGGTGCACAGCTCTCGGGAAACGTTGACGCCGGTGAGCCGGCCTTCGGCCATCCGCGCGTCCAGATGACCGTTCAGGGCACGCTTGA
Organism: Halomonas sp. B23F22_20; assembly: GCF_043496985.1. Lineage (NCBI taxonomy): Bacteria > Pseudomonadati > Pseudomonadota > Gammaproteobacteria > Oceanospirillales > Halomonadaceae > Halomonas > Halomonas sp. B23F22_20. The sequence continues at coordinate 24,069 of NZ_JBIEKH010000006.1, read as the reverse complement.
GCTCGGCGACGCTGTTGCCACGGGTCGAGAGTTCACCGTCGGCATTCAGACGGCCCTCCACCGGGGCCGGTTCGTCGCTCAGCGAGGCCAGCAGCGAGCCCAGGCGCAGCCCCTCGACGTGGGGCGTCAGCTGCCATTGCAGCGGCATCTCGCGAGCATTCAGCTCGCCGGTGGCCGACAGCTGGCCGTCGTGGAAGCCGGACTCGAAGGCCTCGAGGCGGTGGCGGCCGCTCTCCCCGGCCAGCGTCAGTTGGACGTCGCTGAAGGTCTGGCGCATCAGGATCAGCTCGCCGAGGCTCAGCTTGGCATCGAGATCGAGCTCAGCCAGCCATTCGGCGGGCAGCAGCGCGCCCTGCCCATCCTGGGCGAGGGCCCGCCCGATGCCTGGCAGGCTGGGGCCGCCGACGGCAGAAGCTTCCTCGGCGTCGGTGGGTGGCAGGTAGCCGTCCATGTCGAGGCGATCGCCTTGGAGATCGGCCTCCAGACGAGTGCCATCGAAGCGACCGCCCAGGCGGCCATTGAAGGTACTGCCGTCCAGCGTCAGGGTCAGGCCATCCAGAGTGAAACGTTCCATGTCGCCCTGGATCGGGCTGGTCAGCCCCACTTCGCCCAACGCCGCCGTGGAGGCCATGCGCGGCATCACTCCGAGACGCACCAGCCAGGGGCGCAGCGACAGTTCGGTCAGCCTCAGCTGGCCCTCATAGGCTGGTGCCTCGGCCAGTTCGCTGAGCGACAGGTTGCCCTTGAGCTCCAGACCGTCGGGGCCGGTCAGCGCCAGCTCACGCAGTTGGGCGGTCTGGGCGGCCAGGTCGGCATCAAGGGCGAAGGCCAGCGACAGCGGCAGGCGCTTTTCGCCCAGGCGCGGGTCCTGCAGGCCGACGTCCAATTGGCTGCCGGTCAGCTGCAGGCGATCGCCGGCCAGGTCGAGCACCAGCTCGTCGGCGTCGAACTGAGCCTCCTGAGGCTTTTCTTCGCCATCGAGCCGAGTACTGGCATCCAGCGACAGGCCCTTGAGCAGGTGACGCCCCTCGGCAAGCCCCAGGCTGACCCGGGTCTCGAGGTTCAGCTGGCTGACCAGCCAAGGTGCCGAGCCCCCGAGATCGTCGCTCAGGGCGACCTCGAGACTGGCACTGAGCGGGAAGGGCTGGTCGGGATTGACGTTGCTGCCGGTGATGTTGACGCCCTCGAGGCTCAAGCTGCGCTCGGCCTGGGCGTCGCGGAAGTCGATGCTCCCCTCTCGCACCTGAACGCTGGCGATATTGAGCGCCACGTCCAGGCCGCTGGCATCGGGGTTGGGGCCGGCGCTGGCCGGTGCCAGCACGGCCTCCGCTTCCTCGCCGCGGTTGCGTAGCCGTTCGATCAGCGTCTGCCAATTACCGCGGCCCGCCGCGTCGCGCTCGAGATTCAGCGCCAGGCCATCGAGGGTCAGGCCATCGATGGCGATCTCGCCGCGCAGCAGCGGGGCGAAGGCCAGGCTGACTTCGGCGTGGTCGAAGGCGGCGAAGGGCGTGGCGTCGGCGGCCTGGCTGGGCAGTCGCGCCTCGGCCGCAGCCACGCCGACTCCCAGGCGCGGATAGAAGGACCAGGTCAGCGGTCCATCGAGTTCCAGCTCGAGCCCGCTGTGCTCGCGCACCACTTCCACCAGTCGCGGCTTGAGGTCTTCGGGGTCAAAGAAGGTGGTGATGAACACCACCACTCCGACCAGCACCAGGCCGAGTACCCCGACGGCGGCCAGCAGGGTCCGCAGGATTCGCTTCATTGCCCGGCTCCTTTGGGCGTGAGATCCAGTTCGAAAAAGTCACCGGTCTGGGTCAACCGGTAACCCATGCGGCTCAGCAGTACCTGGTCGGCCATCGGCAGTTGGGAAGCCAGCACCCTCAGACGCTGCCCCTCGGCATGGGCCGCCTCGCCGATGAGGGCCAGCAGCCGCGAGCCGACGCCGCGGCGTCGGGTGGTCTGGCGCACGCAGAGATGCGACAGCCACCAGGCACCGTCTTCCGGCGATACGGCCAGCGCCCCCAGCAGGCGATCATTGAAGCGCGCGCAGCAGAAAAAGCGCTCGGCCGCCAGGTGCTCGCCAACGAAGGCCTCGGGCGTGCTCGGCAGGCGCTCTGCGGGGGCATCGGCATAGATGCGAATCAGGTCGTGACGGACTTGGGCATCCGCGTCCCAGGTCGCTTGATCGACGCGCTGTAGCGTGACCGGCATGCAGGTATCTCCTGAGGCTTGGCAGGACGAGCCTGCCGCATAGTGGGGGCATTGTAGCGAATGGGGGTAGCGTTTCACTATAATGGCAGCCTTGCAACGGCGGGGCCGCCCCGTCTTTCCGCCCCGACGGCGGCCCCCATTTCGACACGCGCCCAGGCGCTGGAGACCCGACATGTCCGAGCGTATCGCCACGGTCACCCGCGACACCAAGGAAACCCAGATCACCGTTACCGTGAACCTCGATGGAGAGGGTAAGCTGATCTGCGAGACCGGTGTGCCCTTCCTCGACCACATGCTCGACCAGGTAGCCCGTCACGGGCTGATCGACCTGGAGATCAAGGCGGTGGGCGACCTGCACATCGACGATCACCACACCGTCGAGGATCTCGGCATCACCCTGGGTCAGGCCTTCGACCAGGCGATCGGCGACAAGCGCGGCATCTACCGCTACGGCCACGCCTACGTGCCGCTGGACGAGGCGCTGTCACGGGTCGTGGTAGACTTCTCCGGGCGCCCGGGGCTGTTCATGGACGTCGAGTTCACCCGCGCCAGCATCGGCCGCCTGGACACCCAGCTGTTCTGGGAGTTCTTCCAGGGCTTCGTGAACCACGCCAAGGTCACCCTGCACATCGACAACCTAAAGGGCTTCAACGCCCACCATCAGGCGGAAACCATCTTCAAGGCCTTCGGCCGCGCGCTGCGCATGGCCGCCGCCGAAGACCCGCGCATGGCCGGCCAGATGCCGTCCACCAAGGGCAGCCTGTGATCCCGCCGACCGACACGAGGAGCGTCCCATGACCATTGCCGTCATCGACTACGGAATGGGCAACCTGCATTCCGTCGCCAAGGCACTGGAGCACGTCACCCATGAGCACGTGGTGGTGACCCGCGACGCCCGTCGCATCCAGGGTGCCACGCGCCTGGTACTGCCCGGCCAGGGCGCTATCCGCGACTGCATGGGCGAGCTCGAGCGCACCGAACTGCGCGGCCTGGTCCAGGAGTTGCTGGACCAGCAGGCCAAACCGCTGCTGGGCATCTGTGTCGGCCAGCAGATGCTCCACGAGCGCAGCGAGGAGAACGGCGGCATCGACTGCCTGGGCTTCATGTCCGGCCAGGTCCGCCGCTTTCCCGCCGACATGCGCGACGACATGGAGCACCGCCAGAAAGTACCACACATGGGCTGGAACCTGGTGCGCCAACACCACGAGCATCCGCTGTGGCAAGGCATCGACGACCTGGAGCACTTCTACTTCGTGCACAGCTACTATGTAGAGGCCTCCGAGGATGCGCAGGTGTTCGGCACCACCGACTACGGTCGCGTCACCGCTCACGTGGCCACCGGCCGCGATGCCACCTTCGCCGTGCAGTTCCACCCGGAGAAGAGCTCCCGGGCCGGCCTGCGGCTGCTGGAAAACTTCGTACAGTGGATGCCCTGAGTGGGGCTCCTGCCTTGTGCGCCCGCCATCGCGCCATGGTGACGTTGCAGGGGCGCCCACGATCGCGCCAATGACAATTTTTCAGGGCGCCCGCCACCGCGCCCACGACAACAGGGCCCCACAAGCGCCCGTAGAGGACTGGACATGCTGGTAATCCCCGCCATCGATCTCAAGGACGGCAAGTGCGTCCGCCTCAAGCAGGGCCGGATGGACGATGCCACCACCTACGGCGACGACCCCGTGGCCATGGCCGCGCGCTGGGTCAACGCCGGCGCCCGCCGCCTGCACCTGGTCGATCTCAACGGCGCCTTCGAGGGCGCACCGGTCAACGGCGAGGCGGTCACCGCCATCGCCCGCGCCTATCCGCAGCTGCCGATCCAGATTGGTGGCGGCATCCGCGAGGCCGCCACCATCGAGCACTACCTGGAGGCCGGCGTCTCCCAGGTGATCATCGGCACCAAGGCGGTCAAGGAACCGGCCTTCGTCACCGAAATGTGCAAGGCATTCCCCGGCCACGTGATCGTCGGCCTCGACGCCCGGGACGGCTTCGTCGCCACCGACGGTTGGGCCGAGGTCTCGACCCAGAAAGCCACCGAGCTGGCCAAGCGCTTCGCCGACGACGGCGTATCCTCGATCGTCTACACCGACATCGCCCGCGACGGCATGATGGGCGGCGTCAACGTCGAGGCCACCGCCGAGCTGGCCCGCGAGGGCGGCCTGCCGGTCATCGCTTCCGGCGGGGTGACCAACCTCGACGACCTGCGAGCGCTGATCGCGGCCGGCGAGCCGGGCATCCTCGGCGCTATCACCGGCCGCGCCATCTACGAAGGCAGCCTGGACGTGGCCGAAGCCCAGGCGCTGTGTGACGAACTCACCAGCCAACGCGACGGGAGCTGATCATGGGACTCGCCAAGCGCATCATCCCCTGCCTGGACGTCGATGCCGGCCGGGTGGTCAAGGGGGTCAACTTCATCGGCATCCGCGATGCCGGTGACCCGGTGGAGATCGCCCAGCGCTATAACCAGCAGGGCGCCGACGAGATCACCTTTCTCGACATCACCGCCAGCCACGAAGATCGCGGCACCACGGTGGAGATGGTCGAGCGCATCGCCGGCGAGGTGTTCATTCCGCTGACCGTGGGCGGCGGCATCCGCACCTGCGACGACATCCGCACCATGCTCAACGCCGGCGCCGACAAGGTGTCGATCAACACCGCCGCCGTGCACAACCCCGAGTTCGTGCATGAAGCCGCCGAGCGCTTCGGCAGCCAGTGCATCGTGGTGGCGATCGACGCCAAGAAGGTCTCGAAGGAAGGCGAGACACCGCGCTGGGAGATCTTCACCCACGGCGGCCGCCGCCCCACCGGGCTCGACGCCGTGGAATGGGCCAAGAAGATGGTCGATATGGGCGCTGGCGAGCTGCTGCTGACCAGCATGGACCGCGACGGCACCAAGACCGGTTTCGACATCGGCGTGACCCATGCCATCTCGGAAGCGGTGAGCGTGCCGGTGATCGCCTCCGGCGGCGTCGGCAATCTCGACCACCTGGTGGAAGGCGTCAAGGACGGCGGCGCCGACGCGGTGCTGGCGGCCAGCATCTTCCACTTCGGCGAGTACACCATCCCCGAGGCCAAGCGGTATATGGCCGAGCGCGGTATAGAAATGAGGCTCTAACGGCGGTTTGTCGGCTTCGCTTTTCGCGGGAGCGCAATTCATTGCGCGAAGGGCGCCCTGCCGCCCCCTGCCACCGCCGCGATGCGGCGGATCGCGCAGCGAGCTGCGCTCCCACTAAAACCTGCCTGGTGGCTCCGACTCGCAGAGTGGGGCTCTGCGTGGGAGCGCAATTCATTGCGCGAAGGGCGCCGCCAGGCGCCTAGCCCATGCTAGGGCAACACACGATTACTCCTCGCCGCCGAGCCCCAGGTTGCTGACGCCCTCGTTGCGGCCCAATCGGCGCAGCGCCTTCAAGCCGTTGCGGTCGAGTTCGCCTTCCGCCGCCTCGAGTACCGCGTCCTGAAAGTCGTTCTCGTCCGCCATCAGCGGATGCTCGCGTACCAGGGCCGCGAGGCGTTCGCCGTCCTCCTCGCCCTCGGTCAGCTCGATGAAGGCCCGCACGCCGCCCCGGGACGTGCGGCTCACCTCCAGCACCGCCTCGGGCGACTCGCCGCGCAAGGTGTCGAGCAGCGACGAGATTGCCACCACCGCCTCCAGGGCGCGACGCGCGCCGAAGCTGTCGTCTTCGGCCGGCGGCTCCAGCTCGGCCAGCTTCTCGGCCTGGCGCTCGAAGTCGATGCGCGCGTCCTTGACCGCCAGACGCTCCCAGACCAGATCGAGCACGGCGCGCAGCGCCCTGGGGTCGCCCTGGCCGGTGGCTTCGGCATAGAAGGCGTAGTTGGGCAGCAGCCGCTCGCACAGCGCGGCCATGAAGGCCTGCTGACGGCGTGCCGGAAGCGCCTGCAGGCGCTGAAAGAAACCGCTCATGGATTCTCCTGGTGAATCGTCTATCCCGGCCACTGTCTCACGAAACGAGAGTGGCCGGGCATCTGCCCCCTGTCGAGGGAAGCGCAGATTGATGTCGCAAGCGACGAGAAGCGGTGCGCCCATGCGGGTCGTCGAGCGCAGCCCCGCAGCCGCGCTTGCTCAGGGCCACATGCGCTCCGGCGAGACCCTGCCCCGCACATCGAAGGCCACGCCCTCGTCGATCAGCCGGCGACGCTGCTCGTCCGCCCCGGGATGGTCCGCCAGCTTGCGCGAGGCGGTGATCACCCGAAACCATGGCAGTCCGTGACCGCCAGGCAGTTCACGAAGGGCCCGCGCCACCAGCCGCGGCGTGGCGCCCTCGGTCATGGCGGCGATGCGCCCGTAGGTGGTCACCCGCCCCGGTGGTATCTCGGCCAGCACGGTGAGTATCTGTTCCTTGAGCGCCGCCTTCATGTACCCTGCCTTTCCTCATTTATGGCTGATATCGGCGAGGTCGCCCGCATGCACGTTCATCTGCTCCAGCACAGCCCCCACCTGGGACCCGCCCGGATCGGCGACTGGCTCGACAGCATGGGCCACAGCCACACCGTCTTCCACCTCGACCAGGGCGAGCTGCCGCCGCGACCCGGCGAGGGCGACGCACTGATCGTGCTCGACGCCCCCGAGGGTTTACCCCCGGCCGACTGGGCGCGCGGTGAGCGCAAGCTGATCGAGCGCACCCTGGACGGCCGCACCCCGCTGCTCGGCATCGGCCATGGCGCCAAGCGGATCGCCGAGGCGCTGGGCGCCACGATATCTCGCGGCACCCTGGCCGAGACCGGCTGGCAGACGGTCGCCCTGGCCGAGGCGAGCCCCTTCGACCTGCCACCACGCTTCGAGGCGTTCACCTGGCACCGCGAGGTCTTCGCCCTGCCGGAAGACGCCCTGCCGCTGGGCGGCACGGCGGCGAGCCCGCAGCAGGGCTTCGCCTGGGACGCCGGCCGAGTGGTCGGTCTGCTGTGCCATCTGGAGGCCACCGCCGAGAGCGTCACCGCCATGCTCGACCACCTGCATCGCCCGGCAGGAGAGGCGGAAAGTCCCCATGGCCAGGACCGCGAAGCGATGCTCGACGACCCCAAGCGCTTCGATCGCCTGGCGCCGCTGCTCGACCGGCTGCTCACCCAGTGGCTGCGCACCGCCCCGGCTTGATCGCCGGCCGGACCCTCAGGCCGGGGTCACGGTGCGGGACACGCCCCGTCTCTCCGCCTCGGCGACCCAGTCTCGGGCAAAGGCCAGGCAGCTGTCCCAGTCGCCCACGTGGAGGAAGCGCTGGTCGTCGTGCTTCTCCAGCTGGTGGCGATACATGGGGTCGTAGTATTCGGTGAGCAGCGGCGCCAGCCAGGCCTCGTGGGCCTGGCGGTTACCGCGCTCGTGCTCGCGAAAGGCCAGCGTCTGCAAGCGCTGCAGGCGCGCCAGCCGCGCGCCGCCGAGGCGCTTCTTGAGCCGCGCCAGGGCGCCGGCCAGCTGTTTGCGCATCAGCGCCCAGCCCAGCCACTCGCCGAACTGCTGGCGGTAGATCTCCCACAGGTCGTCGATGTAGTCCTGGTGGATCTGCGCCAGCCGCCAGTCCAGCGGCATCTCGACGCGAATCCGCGGGGCGACCTCCATGGCGCGCCAGAAGCTCAGCGGCACATTGGCCGAGCCGATGTGACGCGACTCGTCCTCCAGTACCACCGGCCCTGGCAGTTCGAGCAGCCGCCGTCCCATGGCATGTTCGAAGTCGATCTGCGACGGCGCCGGCAGCGGATGACGGCCGAAGGCCGACCCCTTGTGACGGGCGCAGCCCTCCAGGTCCAGCCCCTGATCCAGCGCGGTGATCAACGAGGTCTTGGCGCAGCCGGTCAGCCCGCCGACGACCAGCAGCGGCTGCTCGGCGGCAGCGTCGATGCGCGCGCACAGCGCCTGGCGCATGGCCTTCCAACCGCCGCGAATACGCGGCCGGGTGATGCCAGCCTCGACCAGCCACTGCTGGGCGACCTGGGAGCGCAGCCCACCGCGGAAGCAGTAGACGACCGCATCGGGATGCGCCTCGAGCAGCCGGGTCCAGGCCGCCACTCGCCCGGTCTTGATACCGCCGCTGACCAGCCACTCGCCCAGCGCGATGGCGGCCTGCTGGCCACGGCGCTTGTACTCGATGCCAATCAGGTGGCGCTCTTCGTCGTCCATCAGCGGCAGGTTGATCGCACCGGGCAGTGCGCCATGGGCGAACTCCACCGGCGCCCGCACGTCGATCAGGGTCCGCCCCTCGCGCAGCAGCGCGAGGTCAGGCTCGATCAGCGGCAGGCTCACCCCTTCACCTCGAGACGCACCTCGCCTCGCGCGGCAACGATCTCGCCGAAGGGCTCGAGCTCGAGACCGTATTCGCGGCCGACACGTTCGACGTCGTCCTCCCAGGAGGGATGCACCGACAGCAGCAGGCCACCGGAGGTCTGAGGATCGCACAGCCACTGCCAGTGGGCGTCGTCCATCGGCGGCAGCGCCGCGCCCAGGGCATCCCGATTACGAGCGGTGCCGCCGGGCACCGCCCCCTGGCGACGATAGGCCTCGGCCTCGGCGAGGCGCGGCAGGCGGCGGAAGTCGATCCGCGCCGCCACGCCGCTGGCCTCGCAGACCTCGCTGAGATGGCCGGCCAGGCCAAAGCCGGTGACGTCGGTCATGGCATGCACGCCGTGAATCTTCGCCAGCTCGGCGCCGATACGATTGGACTCGAGCATGGTGCGACGCGCCAGCCCCTGGTGGCCGGCCTGGAGAAGGCCCTTCTTCTCGGCGGTGGTCAACAGGCCGACGCCCAGCGGCTTGGTGAGGTAGAGCAGGTCACCGACCTGGGCGCCCTTGTTGAGCTTGAGGTGCTCGAGGTCGACCAGTCCGTTGACCGCCAGGCCGAAGATCGGCTCCGGGGCGTCGATGGAGTGGCCGCCGGCCAGCGCCAGCCCCAGCTCGCGGCAGACGGCCTGGGCGCCGGCGACCACGTCGCCGGCGATATCGGCGCTGAGCTTGTCCAGCGGCCAGCCGAGGATGCCCAGCGCCATGATCGGCGAGCCGCCCATGGCGAAGACGTCGCTGATGGCATTGGTGGCGGCGATGCGGCCGAAGTCGAAGGGATCGTCGACGATCGGCATGAAGAAGTCAGTGGTAGCGATCATGCCGCGACCGTCACCCAGGTCGTAGACGGCGGCGTCCTCGCGGCCCTGGTTGCCGACGATCAGCCGCGAATGGGAGGCGCCCGGCCCGGCCTTGGCCAGGATGCCATCGAGAACATCGGGGGCGATCTTGCAGCCACAGCCGGCGCCGTGGCTGTACTGCGTCAGGCGGATGGCACTCATCACGGTCTCCTTGGCGTCTTTACCGGCATTCTACAACACAGCGCCCCCATCCCGTCGCTGGACGCCGTTTTCACGCTTCGCGGTCGGAAACCTACAGTGCCTCCAAGGCATCGGCCAGCTTATCGACGGCCACCACCTCCATGCCCTCGGGCGAATGCTTGGGGGCGTTGGCGCGGGGCACGATGGCGCGCCGGAAGCCGTGCTTGGCGGCCTCGACGATGCGCTCCTGGCCGCTCGGCACCGGCCGGATCTCGCCGGACAGCCCCACCTCACCAAACACCACCAGCTCGCGGGCCAGCGGCCGGTTCTGCAGGCTCGATACCACCGCGATCAGCACCGCCAGGTCGGCGCTGGTCTCCAGCACCTTGACCCCGCCCACCACGTTGAGGAAGACGTCCTGGTCACCGGTGAACAGCCCGCCGTGGCGATGCAGCACCGCCAGCAGCATGGCCAGCCGGTTCTGGTCGAGGCCCACCGCGACTCGGCGCGGGTTGCCCAGCGCCGAGTCGTCGAGCAGTGCCTGAACCTCGACCAGGATCGGCCGGGTGCCCTCCCAGACCACCATCACCAGGCTGCCCGGCGCCTGCTCCTCGGTGCGCGACAGGAAGATGGCGCTGGGGTTCTTCACCTCCTTGAGGCCATGCTCGAGCATCGCGAACACGCCCAGCTCGTTGACCGCCCCGAAGCGATTCTTCTGGCCACGCAGGGTCCGGAAGCGCGAGTCCGCGCCGCCCTCGAGCAGCAGCGAGGCATCGATCATGTGCTCGAGCACCTTGGGGCCGGCCAGGGTGCCGTCCTTGGTAACGTGCCCGACCAGCAGCAGCACGGTGCTGGACTGCTTGGCGAAGCGGGTCAGCGCCGCAGCAGACTCGCGCACCTGGGCCACCCCGCCCGGCGCCGAGGCGATGTCCTCGAGATGGGTGGTCTGGATGGAGTCGATGATCAGGATGTCGGGCCGCTCGCGCTCGGCCACACCGAGGATGGTCTCGATGCTGGTCTCGGCGAGCATCTTCAGGCCCTGGGTAGGCAGCTGCAGGCGGTGGGCGCGCATCGCCACCTGGGACAGCGACTCTTCGCCGGTCACGTACAGCACGCTGCGCTGCTGGGCCAGCTTGCAGGCGGTCTGCAGCAGCAGGGTCGACTTGCCGGCGCCGGGGTGGCCGCCGAGCAGCACCGCCGAGCCGGGCACCAGTCCACCGCCCAGCACTCGGTCGAACTCCTCGAAGGTCGACGACAGCCGAGGTACCTCACTGAGATCGACGTTGGCGAGGTCGACCACCTCCCGGGACACCGCGCCGGCATAGCCACCCCGAGCTGCCGCGCCGCCGCCCCCGCTACCGGCGCCGGGGCGGGCGGCCGACAGCCGCACCTCGCTCAGGGTGTTCCATTCCTGACAGCTGGAGCACTGCCCCTGCCACTTGCGGTATTCGGCACCGCATTCGGTGCAGACGAAGGCGCTTTTCGCTTTGGCCATGGGATGTCCGACGGCTGGATGTCTGATGGCGGGCCCGAGGGCCCAACGACGAGGGGCGACCGCCCGGCCGCCCCTCTCGACTACGCTATCGACCGCCTCAGAGACGCTTCAGGCGCAGCATCTCGTTGTTCTGGAAGCGGCGACGCTGGGGGTCGATCAGCTCCAGGGTCTGCGGGTCGAGACGCAGGAAATAGTAGGTCTGGCCCTCGCCATTGGGCGTCAGCTCGTAGACGGTAGCCTGGGGGTTGTCGGCGGTGCCGTTGAGCACCTGCCAGTTGCCCGCGTAGTTTTCGTCCGGCGGATTCTGCGGATGGCCGCGATAGGACGCCTGCAGATCGAAGGTCCGTTCCGCCGCGGTGCTCTGGGCATCGCCCAGCAGTGTCACGTCCAGATCGATTCCCTCGCAGTTGCGGCACGGCAGGGTGCCCTGATAGGTGCGTTCTGCGGTATCCATTCCGGGCTCGGTGGCTTGCCCGCTCGGGCCGCCCGCACAGCCTGCCAGCAGGGCAAGCATCGCGGAGCCGGCCAGCAACGTCCTGATTTGCATCTTCGTCCTCCTAACCAATGGGCATGACGCCGCCTTCGCGGCAGCCTGCCTCACAGCATAACCTCTCGTGGTAATGGCGGACAGTCCGATCCGCCGTCGGGTTCCCCCTCAGCCGGCCATCGGCCTGACGTGCTCGAACACCTGCCACAGCACCAGCGGCATCACCACCAGGCTACCGAGATTGCCGATCAGCACCAGCGAGGCCACTTGGTGAGGCTGCTGGCGATACTGCTCGGCCACCAGATAGTTGAGCACTGCCGGCGGCAGGGCGGCGAACACCCACAGCGAAGCCGCCGCGACGCCGGACAGATCCAGCCAGGCGATCAGAGGCCAGGCCAGCAGCAGGCCGGAGAGCGGGCACAGCACGGCGCCGAGCACCCCGCTGCGCCAGTCGTCGAAATCGATGTCGAGCATCCGCACGCCGAGGGCAAACAGCATCAGCGGAATGCAGACCCCACCGAGCATGTTCATCGCCTCCAACAGCCAGCCGGGCAGCGACACGTCGGCCAGGTTGATGCCCAGCCCGGCCAGGCTCGCCAGCACGATGGGCATGCGCAGCAGCCGCCACAGCGGCGTGCGCGGATCGAGCATGTAGAGCCCTACCGAGAAGTGCAGCAGCATCTCGACGATAAACAGCACCACCGCCGCCGGCAAGGCCTGCTCGCCGAAGGCCAGCACGATCAGCGGCACGCCCATGTTACCGGCATTGTTGAACATCATCGGCGGCAGGAAGGTCTTCGCCTCCAGGCCCAGCAGCCTTACCAGCGGCCACAGCAGCAGGCCCGAGCCGAGCACCACCACCAGGCCGGCCAGGGCCAGGCTGGCGTAGTCGGTCAGCGGCGCCTCGCGGTCGGCCAGCACCGCGAACACCAGCAGCGGTACGAACAGCTCCATGTTGAGAGTGTTGAGGCTGCGGATGTCAGGACGGCGATAGCGGCCATAGACAGTCCCGCAGCCGGCGATCAGGAACACCGGCAGCAGGGAGGCAAGAATCTGACCGATCATCGGGGGCTTCCATAGCAGGCGAATCGATGCGACACAGCCTACCACGAGGGCTGGCTTGCGCGGGGGGCCAGGGCGGGCGACCATGGCCGCATTGCCCCGCGACCCGAGAAGTGAAGAATGAGCAAGTTCTGGAGCCCCAAGGTCCGCGAGCTGACGCCCTACGTCCCCGGCGAGCAGCCCCGCGAGCGTCTGGTCAAGCTGAACACCAACGAGAACCCCTACCCGCCGGCGCCAGGCGTCGAGGCGGTGCTGCGAGAGTTCCCGGCCGACCATCTGCGCCGCTACCCCGACCCCGAGTCCCGCGCCCTGCGCGAGGCCCTGGCCCGGGATTTCGGCGTCGAGGTAGAGCAGGTGTTCGTCGGCAACGGCTCCGATGAAGTGCTGGCCCTGGCCTTCCAGGCCTTCTTCTGCCACGACCGGCCGCTGGAGATGCCGGCCATCACCTACAGCTTCTACCCGGTATACTGCCGACTCTACGACGTGGAGCGCCGCGCCCTGCCGCTGGACGCCGAGTGGCGGGTCGATCTCGCGGCCTTCTCGCCGGACGCCGGCGGCGCCATCTTCGCCAACCCCAATGCGCCGACCGGCCACGGCCACGGCCGCGAGGCGATCGCCGGCCTGCTGGAGCGGATCACCGAGTCGGTGGTACTGGTCGACGAGGCCTACGTGGACTTCGGCGGGGAGAGTGCCGTGCCGCTGATCGAGCGCTTCCCCAACCTGCTGGTCACCGGCACCTTCTCCAAGTCGCGCAGCCTCGCCGGCCTGCGTCTCGGCTATGCGGTGGGCTCACGGGAGCTGATCGAGGGGCTCGAGCGGGTCAAGGACTCCTTCAACTCCTACCCCATCGACAGCCTGGCAAGCGCCATCGGCATCGCCTCCCTCGAAGACCGTGAGCACTTCGATTCCTGCCGCGAAGCGGTGATCACCACCCGCGATCGCACCCGCACGCGCCTCGAGGGCCTGGGCTTCCGGGTGCTGCCGTCACAGAGCAACTTCCTGCTGGTGCACCATTCCGAGCAGGACGCCGCCCAGCTGTTCGTCGGCCTGCGCGAACGCGGCATCCTGGTACGCCATTTCAACACCGAGGCGCTGAGCGGCTGGCTGCGCATCTCCATCGGTACCGAAGACGAGATGGACAGCCTGGTCGAGGTCCTGGAAGGCCTCTGCCGCTGAGCCGAGTTTCCCCGGCGGGGCGCATCGCCCCGCCCGCTCCCCATCGACGAGTCATTCCATGAGCGAGCAACGATTGCCGCTGGGCGGCGTGCATCACGTGGCCCTGATCACCGCCGACTATCCGCGCGCCAGGCGCTTCTATCTCGAGGTACTGGACGCCGAGATCCTCAACGAGGTCTATCGCGAGCGGCGCGACAGCCACAAGCTCGACCTGCGCTTGCCCGGCGGCATCCACCTCGAGCTATTTTCTTTTCCCGCCCCGCCGCCACGCCCCAGCTATCCCGAGGCCTGCGGCCTTCGCCATCTGGCGCTCGCTACGCCGGAGCTGGATGCCTGCGTGGCCCTGCTCGAGGCTCGTGGCGTCTCCCCCGAGCCGATCCGCGTCGACGAATACACAGGCGCCCGCTTCACCTTCTTCAGCGACCCGGACGGAACGCCCATCGAGCTGTACGAAGCCGCCCCGTGAACGCCACGGCCACCGTGACACGCCCCTGGCGAATCGTCCTGCTGAGCGCCGCCGGCATGCTGGCGGTCACCCTGTGGTGGTGCGTCTGGCAGTGGCAGTTCCAGCAATCGCTCGAGATCGCCCGCCAGCATGCCGATAACCGGCTGTCGCTGTACTCCACTACCCTGGAGGGCGCGCTGGCCCGCTTCGCCTACTTGCCGAGGCTGCTGGCCGGCCAGTCGCCGGTCCGCTCGGCGGTGCTCGAGCCGTCTGGCCACACCATCGATCGTGTCAATCGCTATCTCGAACAAGTGGCCGAAGATGCCGGTGCCGAAGCCATCTTCCTGCTCGACCGACGCGGCGACACCGTGGCCAGCAGCAACCATGACACCCCGGACAGCTTCATCGGCCACCACTACGGTTTCCGCCCCTACTTCCAGGATGCCCTGGACGAGGGCGAGGGCGAGTTCTTCGCCATCGGCAGCACTACCGAGCGCGCGGGCTACTTCGTCTCGGCGCCGGTCGTCTCGCCCGCCGAGGGCCGGGCGGTGGGGGTGGTGGCCATCAAGGTGGCACTGGAATCGCTGCAGGCGAGCTGGCGCCGGGCCGGAGAAACCGTGCTGCTCTCCGACGCCAATGGCGTGGTGATACTGTCGAGCCGCCCCGGTTGGCGTTATCGAGCGCTTGCGCCGATCACCGCCGCGGCCATGGACGAGATCCGCCAGCAGCGCCAGTTCCTCGACCAGCCCCTCGAGCGTCTCGGCAGGGTGATGGCCGACGGCTCGCTGGCCATCGGCGACGGCTCCAGCAGCGAGCGCTACCTGAACCTCTCGCGGGAACAGCAACGGCTGGGCTGGACCATGCACTATCTGGTGCCAATGCGACCGCTGTATCTGGACGCACGCAACGCCTTCCTGGCGGCGGCGGGCGCGACCCTGGTGCTGTTGCTGCTCGCGCTGTGGCTGCGCGAGCGACAGAAGCGCCAGCGCCTGAGGGATCGCGAGGCCCGCATCATCCGCGAGGCCAACGAGCGGCTCGAGGAACGGGTCATCGAACGCACCCAGGCGCTGCAGGAGGCTCAGGAGGAACTGGTGCAAGCCGGCAAGCTGGCATCGCTCGGCACCATGGCGGCCGGCATCGCCCATGAGCTGAATCAACCGCTCTCGGGCATTCGCACCTATGCCGCCAACGGCGTTCGCCTGCTGACCAAGGGCCGCGAGGAGGCGGCGGCGAGCAATTTCACCCGCATCCAGTCGCTGTGCGATCGTCAGGATGCGCTGATCCGCCAGCTCAGACTGTTCGCCCGCCGCGGCGGCAGCCGCGAACCCATCGACCTCGAAGAGCGCCTGACCTTCGTGCTGGAGCTGCTTGACGAGCGCATTCGCCGCCAGGGCGTCGAGGTGGTGATCGAGCATGGCGAGGCGCCGCGCCTCCCGGTCCTCGGCGATGCACTGCGCATCGAGCAGCTGCTGACCAACCTGCTGCGCAACGCCCTGGATGTCTTGGTGCCGATCGAGCGGCCACGGCTCGCCATCCGCCTGGCGGCCGCCGGGGAGAGCATGACGCTGCGGATCGCCGACAACGGTCCGGGCATCGACGAGGCGATCCTGTCGCGCCTGTTCGATCCTTTCTTCACCACCAAGGCGGTGGGCGACGGCCTGGGGCTTGGCCTGTTCATCTGCTTCGGCATCGTCCAGGACCTTGAGGGACGCATCAGCGCCGCCAACCTGCCGCAGGGCGGCGCCTGTTTCGAGGTCACCCTGCCCCTCGCCGCAACGCAGCCCTCATCCGAAGGAGAACGCCTGGATGCCGACTGACGACACCCTTCCCGTGTGGCTGGTGGACGATGACCCCGACGTCCGGGAGTCGCTGAGCCAGTGGCTGGAGGTCTCGGACCTGGCGGTGCGCACCTTCGATGCCGCGACCCCGGCCCTCGAGGCCCTGCGCCACGACGCCCCTTGCGGCGTACTGGTCAGCGACGTCAAGATGCCGGGCATGGACGGCCTGGCACTGCTCGACGCCGTCCAGGCGCTCGAGATGCCGCCCCCGGTGGTGCTCATCACCGGCCATGGCGACGTGCCCATGGCGGTCGCGGCCATGCAGGCCGGCTGCTGGGACTTCGTGGAGAAGCCCTTCGCGCCGGAGCGCCTCGAGGAGTGCGTGCGCCGCGCCCTCGCACAGCGCCGACTGGCGCTGGAGAACGCCCACCTCAGGCAGACCCTGCGCCAGGGCGATCTGGCGAGCCGGCTGCTGGGCCAGGCGCCGGCCATGGTAGCCCTGCGCCGCCAACTCGAGACCCTGGCCCCGGTGCAGGCCAACGTGCTGGTCTACGGCGAGACCGGCAGCGGCAAGGAGGTCGTCGCCCGCTGCCTGCATGACTTCGGGCCCGGCGCCGAAGCCCCGTTCGTGGCCCTGAACTGCGGAGCCCTGGCGCCCGAACTGATCGAGTCGGAGCTGTTCGGCCACGAGAAGGGCGCCTTCACCGGGGCCAACCGTCGACGCATCGGCAAGCTGGAACATGCCAGCGGCGGCACCCTGTTCCTGGACGAGGTGGAATCCCTGCCATTGGACGCCCAGGTCAAGCTGCTGCGCGCCCTGCAGGAGGGCGAGGTCACGCCGTTGGGCAGCAACGAGGTGCGACCGGTGACGATGCGCGTGGTGGCAGCCGCCAAGGCCGACCTGCCGACCCTGGCGCGGGAGGGCCGGTTTCGCGAGGACCTCTACTATCGGCTGGCGATCACCGAGCTGCATCTGCCTCCCTTGCGGGAGCGCCGCGAGGACGTCGCGACGCTGTTCGGCCACTTCTGCCGACAGGCCGCCGCGGTCCACGAGCGCGACGCGCCAGAGGCGTCTCCCGCGCTGCTCCAGGCCCTAGAGCGACAGCCGTGGCCAGGCAACCTGCGCCAGCTGCGCAATGCCGCCACTCGCTTCGTGCTGGGGCTCGAGATTCCCGGTCTCGAAGAGAACGGAGAGAGCGAGCTCGGCTCGCTGAACGCCCAGATCGCCGCCTTCGAATGCGCCCTGCTGCGGGCCGCCCTGGGCCGGCACGGCGGCAATATCCAGGCGGTGATGGAAGAGCTGGAACTGCCCCGGCGAACCCTCAACCAGAAGATGCTCCGGCATGGGCTGCGCCGCGAGGCCTTCCTCGATCCCGAAGCCCCCGAGTCATCCGACCCGAGCGATGCTTGACGGATCGGCCATTTCTTGCCAACGGACCGCTCACCATCGGCAAGAAATGGCCGACAGCCTGTCGAACACTCCGGGACGACGCGCTCTTCAGCGCTCCAACTTATTGAAGAAAAAACAAAAGCCTCTTGTTGGCAAGCTTGTCGCTATATCAGCGAGCCAGCCATCAAAATAACTCGCTTGCGACGGAGGCTCGTATGCAAAAACGCCAGTTCCTGAAACTCGCCCTGACTCTTTCCACCGCCACCGCGCTCGGCCTGGGCGCATCCGTGGCCTCCGCCGAGTCCGGAGAAGGCGGCGGTCAGTACATCATGGGCACGGCTACCACCGGTGGCACCTTCTATCCCGTCGGCGTCGCCCTGTCGACCCTGGTGCGGGTCAAGCTCGAGCCCACCCATGGCCTGTCCGTCTCGGCCATCAGTTCGGCCGGCTCGGCCGAGAACCTGCGCCTGATGGATACCGACGAGGCACAGTTCGGCATCATCCAGGCACTCTACGGCGCCTGGGCCTGGAACGGCAGCGGCCCGGTGCCCAAGGCCTACAAGGACATCCGCTCGGTGTCCATGCTGTGGCAGAACGTCGAACACTTCGTGGTGCGCAATGAGCTGGTGGATACCGGCACCATCGACGACCTGACGAGCCTCTACGATCACGGCTTCTCCATCGGCGCACGCAACTCCGGCACCGAAGGCTCCGGTCGGCAAATTCTTGCCGGTCTCGACATCGACCCGGAGCAGATGGACCTGGCCTACCTGGGCTACAGTGCCAGCGCCGAAGCCATGCAGAACGGCAACATCGACGGCATGAACATCCCGGCCGGCGCCCCGGCCTCGGCGGTCACCAGCGCCTTCGCCAACATGGGCGACGACATCAGCGTGCTGGATGTCACCGAGGACCAGCTGGCACGCATCAACCAGGAATTTCCGGTCTGGAGCCCCTACCAGATCGACGCCGACACCTATCCGGGCCAGGACGAGGCCATCCATACCATCGCCCAGCCCAATATCCTGGTGGTCAATGCCGACGTGCCCGACGAGGACGTCTACCAGATCACCAAGGCGATGTACGAGAACCTGCCGTTCCTCAACAATATCCACCCCGCCACTCGTGCCATGGCACTGGAAAAGGCCCTCGACGGCCTGCCGATGCCGCTGCACCCCGGCGCGGCCCGCTTCTTCGAGGAGCAGGGGCTGGAGATTCCGGACGCCCTGATCGCCGACTGACGGCCCGTCCCGCGACCCGCCGTCGATCCTCGGGAACGGGGTTCGACGGCCACTCGAGGCATTGTCGACGGTAGCGACCTTCACAGCTGGCCGCCGCCGTCCGCTCCAGGAGAGCTTCCATGAACACCACACCCGCAAGCGAGGTGCGAGACGAGTCGGCCCGCGAGGCCCCGGAGCGTCTCGATCACCCCTGGCTGGGGCGACTGCTGTTCGGCCTGACCATCGTCATCGCCCTGGCCCATCTTTACTTCAACACCTTCAGCACCCTGTCCGAGGTCTGGACCAGCGCGCTGCACTTCGGCCTGTTCGGCCTGCTGTGCGCGCTCGCCGTGCCGATGCTCCACGCCGCCAAGCCGTCGCGACGTCGGCTGGTACTGGTGATCGATATCCTGCTGGGCCTGGCGGCGGTGGGCTGCGCACTCTACCTGATCGCCTTCGAGGATGCGCTCTACGACCGCGGCGTGCGCTTCTCGACCGCCGACTGGATCGTGTCTATCGTCGCCCTGGGCCTGATACTGGAATTCGCCCGCCGCACCACCGGTTGGTTCATCCCGGTGCTGTGCCTGGTCGCCCTGACCTACGTGGCCTGGTGGGGCCAGTACGTCGGCGGGGTGTTCAACTTCCCGGGGCTGAGCTGGGAAACCGTACTGTTCAGGAGCTACATGGGCGGCGAGGGCATGCTGGGCTCCATCGCCCGCATCTCCTGGTCGTACGTGTTCATGTTCATCCTGTTCGGCGCCTTCCTGGTGCGCTCGGGTGCCGGCGACTTCATCATCGAGCTGGCACGCTGCGCCGCCGGACGCTTCGTGGGCGGACCGGGATTCGTGGCCGTCTTCGCCTCCGGCCTGATGGGCTCGGTCTCCGGCTCCAGCGTCGCCAACACCGTCTCCACCGGCGTCATCACCATCCCGATGATGCGCAAGGCCGGCTTTCCGGCGCGCTTCGCCGCCGGCGTGGAGGCCGCCGCCTCCACCGGTGGCCAGCTGATGCCCCCGGTGATGGGCGCCGGTGCCTTTATCATGGCGTCCTACACCCAGGTCTCCTATCTCTCCATCATCGGCATCGCGGCCCTGCCGGCGTTGCTGTACTTCATCTCCGTCGCCATGTTCGTGCGCATCGAAGCCAAGCGCAGCCATGCCCACCAGCTGGCCGACGAGGACGCTCCGAGCTTCCTGACAGTGCTCAAGGGCGGCTGGCACTACCTGCTGCCGCTGGTAGTGCTGGTGGCCGCCCTGATCTACGGCTTCACGCCCACCTATGCCGCGGGTATCGCCATTCTCTCGGTAGTGGCCGCCTCCTGGCTGTCGAAGACGCCGATGACCGTCAGCGCCATCCTCGAGGCGCTCTCGCTCGGCGCTCGCAACATGATCACCACCGCCATCCTGCTGATGACGGTCGGGCTGATCGTCAATGTGGTCTCCACCACCGGCATCGGCAACGTCTTCTCGCTGATGATCACCGACTGGGCGGGCGGCAGTCTGCTGATCACCCTGATACTGATCGCCATGGCCTCCCTGGTGCTAGGCATGGGCCTGCCGGTCACCGCGGCCTACATCGTGCTGGGCACCCTATCGGCACCGGCGCTCTACGGCCTGATGGCCCAGGACCAGCTGATCGACCTGCTGATGGGCGGCCAGCTCCCCGAGCAGGCCAAGGCCATCTTCATGCTGGCCGCGCCCGACCAGCTGGCCGCCCTGAACGCGCCGATGGATGCCGCCTCGGCCAAGGAGCTGCTGTCGGTGGTGCCGGACAACTTCCGCAGCCAGCTCTACGAGCAGGCGCTGTCGCCGCACACCCTGACCATGCTGCTGGTCGCGGCCCACATGGTGATCTTCTGGCTGTCCCAGGACTCCAACGTCACCCCGCCGGTGTGCCTGACCGCCTTTGCCGCGGCGGCCATCGCCGAGACGCCGCAGATGCGCACCGGCTTCACCGCCTGGAAGATCGCCAAGGGCCTGTATATCATCCCCCTGCTGTTCGTGTGGTCGCCGCTGATCACCGGCTCGGCGCTCGACATGGTGACGGTGTTCGTGTTCGCCGCGTTCGGGATCTACGCCATCATCGCCGGGCTCGAGGGCTACCTGGAACACGAGCTGCCCTGGTGGCTAAGACTCTGCATGTTCCCGATCGGCGCACTGATGCTGTGGCCCCACGGCTACCTGGCCCTGGACCTGCTCGGCCTGGTCATCTTCGTCGCGGTGCTGCTATGGAGCTATCGCCTGGGCCGGCACTCCGCCCCCTTCGTCACCGGTGCCCAGCCCGGATAAACGCCGCCCCGTCGGCCGACGCTCGACCGATGAAATGCCAGGCCACCGGCTCTCGCCGGTGGCCTGGCTGGTGGCGTCTCGCCCATCCCCGCGCCCTCGCGCCACCCCTTCCCGGCGCCTGACCGGTCAAGGCCTTGCGGGCCGGACGCCGACACCGGCTAGTCCAGAAGCTGGGGCCCCGCCCCCCGCTCCGACAGCTCATCCCAGGGATTGCGCAGCGGACAGTCCTCCATGGACAGGCATCCACAGCCGATGCATCCCCCGAGCTGGTCCCTGAGCTCGGTGAGCTTGGTGATACGGGTATCGAGCTCCGCCTTCCACCGGCTCGAGAGCCTCTTCCAATCCTCGGCGGTGGGGGTTCGCTGGTCCGGTAGCTCCGCCAACGCCTCGCGAATGGTGGCCAGGGGAATCCCGGCGCGCTGGGCGACCTTGATCACCGCGATCCGGCGCAGCACATCCCGGTAGTAGCGGCGATGGTTGGCCTGATTGCGCCAACTTCGAATCAGCCCCTTGCCCTCGTAGAAGTGCAGGGTGGAGATGGCGACGCCGCTGCGGCTAGCCACCTCACCCACGCTGAACTCCTGGCGAATCCTGTGCTTGCCCTGGGAAGCCATGCCTGCCCCCTGCCCGAATAGGTGTTGCGATGAATGTGCCTCGGCGGCCCTTGACCTCAATAATGCTTGAGGTCTTAAAACGATTCCTGCACACCCATGCAAAGGAGTCAAACACCATGCAGGAGACGCTCAGGATCGCCGTCAGCTACGGAAGCGTACGTGACGGTCGCATGGCCGATACGGTGGTGAAGGAGGTGGTGACATGACGAGGATCGAGAACGGCGAAGCCCGGGTGTTGATCCTCGGACGCGCCCAGGAAGTCATGGACACGGTCTGCGCCGAGCTCGTCAAGGCCGGGCACCGAGTCATCGGTACGGTGGAGCCGGAACATGCCGACGCCCGCTATCATGCCGGCGAGTTCGATCTGATCGCCTTTGGAAAGGGGATCCCCTTGGAGCTCAGGAACCGCTTGAAGGACACCTTCTCGGCACAGAATCCTCGGGTCCATCTGCTGGATACGTTCGCGCCCAGGGCAGCGTGGCAGATTCATTCCGCCATCGAGGGCATATCATCCGAATCGTCGGTTGAGCTGGAAGCGTATTGCCACCGCATCGGCTACCAGGGGCCGCGCACGCCAACGCTGGAAACGTTGCGCACGCTGGTGGAGCGGCACTTGGCCGCCATCGTGTTCGAGGCCCTCGATGTATGGCTTGGGCACGGCGTGGACCTCGCGCCGAACGCAGTCGACGCGAAGCTGATCACCGCCGGACGAGGCGGCTACTGTTTCGAGCAGAATAGCCTGATGAAACGCATGCTGATGGCAATGGGCTTCGAGGTCGAGGGCCTCATTGGCCGTGTCCGCTGGGGGCAGCCTGCGGTGGCCGCCCCGATGCCGAGATCCCACATGGCCCTGAGAGTTACCCTCGACGGGGTGCCATGGCTGGTCGACGTGGGATTCGGCGGATCAGGGCCGCCTGCCCCTCTGCGCATGGATACCGTGGCCCCCCAGGCCACACGGCATGAGACGTTCCGAATCTTTCCCTTCGGGGACAGCCTGATGCTCCAGGCCCAGTCCGATGGTCGATGGTGGTCGATGTACGAGCTCTCCAGCGAGCCGCAGCTGGATACCGACTTCGAGCCGTTCAACTGGTATACGTCCACCCATCCGGACTCACCGTTCACGCGCTCACTGATCGTGGCAAGAACGACGCCTGAGGGACGATTCACCTTGTTGAATGGTCGCTTCACCACTCGCCGACCGGACGGCGACGTCGATCGGCAGATGCTGGATGCCGATGGCATCGAAACGGCGCTACGAGAGACCTTCTCCCTGCCGTTCCAGCCCCAGTGGCGACCTGCCATTCAACGACTCATCGAAGCCGGTGCGGCATAGGCCATGAGCCCGGCACATATGAAAAAACCCCGAACCTTTCGGTCCGGGGTTTTCTCGGTATAGATGCCTGACGATGACCCGGTCGGCGCCCCGATGCTCTCCAGGGGAACTCCCCCGCTCGCCATGCTGCCTGTCACGATGCCTGTCATTCGGGCATGAAAAAACCCCGAACCTTTCGGTCCGGGGTTTTCTCGGTATAGATGCCTGACGATGACCCGGTCGGCGCCCCGATGCTCTCCAGGGGAACTCCCCCGCTCGCCATGCTGCCTGTCACGATGCCTGTCATTCGGGCATGAAAAAACCCCGAACCTTTCGGTCCGGGGTTTTCTCGGTATAGATGCCTGACGATGACCTACTCTCGCATGGGAACTCCCACACTACCATCGGCGCTGAGCGGTTTCACTGCTGAGTTCGGCATGGGATCAGGTGGTTCCCGCACGCTATGGTCGTCAGGCGAAAAAGGGCAATGTAAATCATGCTGACGAGATGCGTCTCATCGTATCCGGCGTCGTCTGTTGTCATCGACAGACCACTTGGGTGTTATATGGTCAAGCCTCACGGACAATTAGTATCGGTTAGCTCAACGCCTTGCAGCGCTTCCACATCCGACCTATCAACCAGCTGGTCTTGCTGGGTCCTTCAGGAGGCTCGAGGCCTCGGGGAGATCTCATCTTGAAGGAGGCTTCCCGCTTAGATGCTTTCAGCGGTTATCCCGTCCGTACATAGCTACCCGGCAATGCCACTGGCGTGACAACCGGAACACCAGAGGTACGTCCACTCCGGTCCTCTCGTACTAGGAGCAGCGCTTCTCAAATCTCCAACGCCCACGGCAGATAGGGACCGAACTGTCTCACGACGTTCTAAACCCAGCTCGCGTACCACTTTAAATGGCGAACAGCCATACCCTTGGGACCGACTTCAGCCCCAGGATGTGATGAGCCGACATCGAGGTGCCAAACACCGCCGTCGATGTGAACTCTTGGGCGGTATCAGCCTGTTATCCCCGGAGTACCTTTTATCCGTTGAGCGATGGCCCTTCCATACAGAACCACCGGATCACTAGAACCTACTTTCGTACCTGCTCGACGTGTCTGTCTCGCAGTTAAGCACCCTTATGCTCTTGCACTCATTGCACGATTTCCAACCGTGCTGAGGGTACCTTCGTGCTCCTCCGTTACGCTTTGGGAGGAGACCGCCCCAGTCAAACTACCCACCACACACGGTCCTCGATCCGGATCACGGACCTGAGTTAGAACGCCAATGATGCCAGGCTGGTATTTCAAGGTTGGCTCCACTCGATCTGGCGACCGAGTTTC
>NZ_JBIEKH010000064.1:0-1017 GCF_043496985.1 Halomonas sp. B23F22_20 | reverse complement strand
GCTTCTTCAACAGTTCATCCGGGAGCAAGGATATGGACATCAAGCTACATAAACAGGCGACCACCACACCGAAGATCCGGGCCGAGATCCAGGCAGCGCCTTCCAGCATCAGCGACAGCGAGCTGGCACGCCAGTACGGCGTCGCCGTCGCGACCATCCGGCGCTGGCGGTACCGTGACGATGTCCAGGACCGACCGCACACGCGTCACAACCTGCTGGCCACGCTCACTTCCGAACAGGAAGAGGTGCTGATCGCGGCGCGTGAATTCCTGCGCCTCGGTCTGGATGATCTGCTCGTCGTGGCGCGTGAGTTCCTCAATCCTGGCTTGTCGCGTTCTGGTCTGCATCGCATGCTCAAGCGGCGCGAGGTACCGACCCTGGCAGAGCTGGATCGACGGGACGCGGGCGATGATGAGAAGCCCCTGCACAAGCCCTTCAAAGACTATGAACCAGGCTACGTGCACATCGACATCAAGCACCTGCCCCAGATGCCCGACGAGGAGCAAAGACGCTACCTGTACGTCGCCATCGATCGCGCCACGCGCTGGGTCCATCTGGAGGTGAGACGCAGCCAGTCCGCGAAAGATGCGCGGGCGTTCATGAAGCGGGTGGAGGAAAAGGCTCCCTTCAAGGTCCAGACGGTACTGACCGACAACGGCAAGTCATTCACCGATCGCTTCACGCGGGCGGGTGAGCGCAAGCCCAGCGGGAACCACCCGTTTGACCAAGAGTGCCAGGTCCTTGGTATCGAGCACCGTCTGATCAAGCCGGGAAGGCCGCAGACAAACGGCATGGTGGAGCGCTTCAACGGCCGTATCAGCGATGTGCTGGCGACTCGGCGCTATACCTCAGGCGAGGACCTGGAGCAGACGCTCAAACGCTACACTTGGCTGTACAATCACCACATCCCGCAGAAGGCGCTGCACCATCAATCACCGATTGCGATGATGAAAGAATGGCAGACCAAGCGTCCTGAGTTATTTACCAAGCGGGTAGTCAATCACACGGGACCCGACA
>NZ_JBIEKH010000063.1:0-1064 GCF_043496985.1 Halomonas sp. B23F22_20 | reverse complement strand
CAGGCCGAATACCGGTCGTTGCCCGGTCTGGAAGGCGATGATTTCGCCGTTATACAGATCCATGACCGGTGACAGGTAGAGCTTCTGGTCATCGACCTTGAATTCGGTGATGTCGGTCACCCATCGTTGATTCGGCCCCTGGGCCTGAAACCGACGCCGTAGCGTATTCGGGGCGGCGTAGCCCTCGGCTCCTCGATAAGCCCTATATCGCTTGGGGCGAACGAGGGACTTCAAGCCCAGCTGTTGCATCAACCGCTGGACGGTCTTGTGGTTGACCACCTCGCCTGCCTGGCGCAGCACAGCGGTGATACGGCGATAGCCATAGCGTCCCTTGTGGTGATCATAGATCGCCTGGATACGCGCCTTCAGAGACGCATACAGATCGCCAGCCCTCAGGGCCTTGAGCTGGTAGTAGAATGTGCTGCGCGGTAGCGCTGCCGCACACAACAGCAGCGCCAGTGGGTGCTCATGCCTTAACCCTTGGACGGCTTGGGCTTTTTGCCCCGTGTCGTCGCCCGCTTCTCTCGGGTCAAGGCATCGAGCTTTTTTAGATAAGCATTCTCCGCCCGCAGATATGCCAGCTCCTCGAGCAGCTCCTCATGGGAGCGCTCACCATCGGAGGGAGGCTCGGGCGGTGGAGATGGGGGCTTCTGGGGCATCGGGCGGCGTCCCGTACGTTTCGGTTCCAGGGCGGTTAGGCCACCACTATGGTACTGGCGCTCCCATCTGCCAATAGCGCCAGCGGCACGGATATCGAACAGGGCCTCAGCCTGCCGGATCGACAAGCCGTCGTGCCACATCCTTTCCAGCACCTCGCGCTTGAACGCTGGGCTGTAGTGACGGCGTGTCTGGCGCAATCCTGAAGGCCCATGCTGCCGGTACTGCTCCACCCATCGCCTGACCATGGAATAGTCCAGACCAAGCTGGTGGGCGATCACTTCTAGACCGGCATCCCCATCCAGGTATTGCTGCACCACTTGCAACTTAAACTGGTCGCTGTACTGATTCCGCATAGAAACACCCCGAAGGTTGGATTGGGTGTCCAACTTTCGGGGTGCAGTTCA
>NZ_JBIEKH010000061.1:0-1104 GCF_043496985.1 Halomonas sp. B23F22_20 | reverse complement strand
GTATAGGGGCTGACACCTGCCCGGTGCTGGAAGGTTAAGGGGATGAGTTAGCTTAGGCGAAGCTTTGAACCGAAGCCCCAGTAAACGGCGGCCGTAACTATAACGGTCCTAAGGTAGCGAAATTCCTTGTCGGGTAAGTTCCGACCCGCACGAAAGGTGCAACGAATTGGGCACTGTCTCAACAAGAGACCCGGTGAAATTATACTATGCGTGAAGATGCGCATTACCCGCGACAGGACGGAAAGACCCCGTGGAGCTTTACTGTAGCCTGATATTGAATGTTGGTACAGCTTGTACAGGATAGGTGGGAGCCGTCGATACCGGAGCGCTAGCTTCGGTGGAGGCATCCGTGGGATACCACCCTGGCTGTATTGACATTCTAACCCAGGACCGTAATCCGGTCCGGAGACAGTGTCAGGTGGGCAGTTTGACTGGGGCGGTCGCCTCCCAAAAAGTAACGGAGGCGCCCAAAGGTTCCCTCAGAATGGTTGGAAATCATTCGCAGAGTGCAAAGGCACAAGGGAGCTTGACTGCGAGACCTACAAGTCGAGCAGGGACGAAAGTCGGGCTTAGTGATCCGGCGGTACCGCATGGAAGGGCCGTCGCTCAACGGATAAAAGCTACCCCGGGGATAACAGGCTTATCTCCCCCAAGAGTCCACATCGACGGGGAGGTTTGGCACCTCGATGTCGGCTCATCGCATCCTGGGGCTGTAGTCGGTCCCAAGGGTTGGGCTGTTCGCCCATTAAAGCGGTACGCGAGCTGGGTTCAGAACGTCGTGAGACAGTTCGGTCCCTATCCGTCGTGGGCGTTGGAAATTTGAGAAGAGCTGTCCTTAGTACGAGAGGACCGGGATGGACGCACCGCTGGTGCACCAGTTGTTCCGCCAGGAGCACAGCTGGGTAGCTACGTGCGGAAGGGATAAGTGCTGAAAGCATCTAAGCATGAAGCCCACTTCAAGATGAGATTTCCCATCACTTCGAGTGAGTAAGATTCCTTGTAGACGACAAGGTTGATAGGTCGGAGGTGGAAGCGTGGTGACACGTGCAGCTGACCGATACTAATAAATCGAGGACTTATCTATCTAAAGCGCAAACGACCGCT
>NZ_JBIEKH010000060.1:0-1211 GCF_043496985.1 Halomonas sp. B23F22_20 | reverse complement strand
TGTAATGACCCCCTAGTTTCTGCTCACCCTACGCGGCTAATGCTGGGTGTGCTCGGGGAGCCACATAGCCCAGAGACTGATGTGGCCGTACGTCGTTGTAGTAGCGGATCCATCGGCTGATCACCGCTCTGGCTTGGCCCAGCGACTCGAACCGATGCTGCCAGATGCATTCCTCCTTCAAGGACCGGAAGAAGCGCTCAACGAGGCCGTTCTGCTCCGGCGTATATGGCGTCGTGAACTCCTGGGACAGGCCATACGCCTTCACCGTGCTCGTGTAGTGGCGACTGCTGAAGACCAGGCCGTTGTCGGACCGTAGCGCCAGAGGTTGATGAACCCTGCCCAAGGCGCCGAATCGGTGTACCAATGCCTCTTCCAGAGCCGCCTCCGCGGTCTTGCTGCTGCCATTATCCGATAATCGCCAGCCGAGGATCTCTCGCGTACAGCAATCGATGATCACCGCCAAACTGGCCCGCCGATCCTTGCCGCACCACACGTGCGTGAGATCGGTGGCCCATCGCTCGTCAGGCCGTGACGCGACGGACGGCAGGCTCTTGGCTCGCGGTCGGAAGCCTTGTGGCCGCTTGCGCACCTGCCAGCCTTTCAGCTGCAGGATGCGCTGGATCGGCTTGCGGTTCTCACCCAGGATGCACGCCAGGCGGCGATAGCCATAGGTGGGGAAGCGCTCCAGGGCCAGTTTCACCCGTGCCGCCAAGTCGGCATTGATGACACGCTGCCGCGCCTTAGGCCGGTAATACAGGCTTCGCCGGGGGAACCCCAGCCAGCGGCAGAGCTTGACGAGCGACACCACATGACCTTCGTCGGCCAGTTGCGCCTGCAGCGACCTTACGAGTTCTCGTCCTCGTCGAGCAGGCGCTTGAATTTTTTTAGTGCATAGATCTGCAGATGGGCCTCGCCCAGTGCCTCCTTGGTCTCACGGAGCTCAGACTCGTACTGCTCACGGATGTCCTTGGGGCGGGCCTTGAACCCGTTCTCCATGCTGCGCTGGGCTTCATCGATCCAGCCCTCGACCTCGGAGACAGTGAGATCGTACTGGCGGGCCACCTCAGCGGCCGTGGTCTTACCCTTGAAGATGTCCATGACCACGGCGGCCTTGCGCTTGGCGGTCCATCGCTTGATCGGGTTGTCGTCGCTCATCCTGTCCTCCTGATGGCTGCACTATAGCCTGTGCAGCTATGGAGGGGGTCACTTCA